>PGXR01000145.1 GCA_002839245.1 Spirochaetae bacterium HGW-Spirochaetae-7
GACAAGCTTCCCGACGTCGCGGTCCCGAGGGTAGTCGTCGTGGCGGACATCCTGGGATTGCCGGCCAGGGAGGTCAGGTCGCTCGTCGCGCTTCCCCTGGAAGACGCGCTTGCATCGACCAAGGGCTTGCTGCGTTCGTCGAGCGTATCGAGGGATGATGGCGTGGTTATCGCCCTCGATTTCAGGTGGGGGGAGGATCCGGTCAGGGCCATGGGCAGGGTCAGGGAGGTCATCGATGCGGCCTGGCAATCGTTGCCCGAAGGCGCAGGCAAACCGCGAGTCCTGCCGTATGATCCGGCGGCCCGCCCGCTGGTCGTCGTGACGGTCGCACCCATCGACGGGGACATGGCGTTTGCAAGGCGGCTCGCCGATTACGATGTTCGTTCAAGGCTAAGGCGCGTCGAAGGAGCTGGCGCGATAGTCGTCCTGGGAGGCTGCGGCAGCGAAGTAGCCGTATCGGTAGACATGATGAAGGCTGCCGTCCGTGGAATGACCGTAGTCGACGTCGCCAGGGCGATTGCCGTAGGTAACAATGACGTGCCCGCCGGCGCACTCCGGGAAGCCGATCGTGAACTTGTCGCCGTTGCACGCGGAAGGGCTTCCGATGCCGGCGAACTGTCGGCACTGGTAGCCACGGGTCCGTCCGGACCGTTCAGGATTTCCGACCTTGCCACGGTCGAGGTACGGCCCGCGCCGAGGAGGAGCCTGTTCGTCGTGGGTGGTGAGGAGAGGGTCGCGCTTGAACTCTACCGGCGCCCGGGCGCGGATCCCATCGCTACGGCTCGTGCCGTCCGGATTGCCGTGCTTGATTTGGCCCGCGAATTCGGGAGGGACGCGGAGATAAGCCTGGTAACGGATTCTTCCATTCCGATCGCTGCGTCAATAGGCAACCTGGCCATGGCAGGCGCCGCGGGTGCGGCCATAGCCGCGCTTGCGCTCTTCATGCTCCTGCGCGACCTGGCGGCGGGCATCCTGGTGGCTTCGTCGATACCGGTATCGGTAGCCGCGACGCTCACCGTGCTGGCCGCGCTCGGTCGATCCGTCAACTGCATGAGCCTGGGGGGAATAAGCCTGGCGATTGGGATGGTATCCGACAACGCCGTGGTGGTGCTCGACGCACTTTCATCGCGTTTTTCTTCGTCTATGGAACGGCCGAGCGCGAACGAAGTCTCCGAAGTCGTCTCGACGGCGCTCTCGGGAACCTTCGGCAGCATGGTGACGACAGCGGTGGTTTTCGTACCGGTGTTCTTGTTGCCCGGAGCCATCGGCGGCTTGTTCGGCGATCTGGCGATATCCATAATCGCGTCCAACGCTTCGGGCTGGCTGACTTCCGTGCTGGCTTTGCCGGCAATGTACAGGATGACTTGGTCACCCGGTCCGGCTAGTACCGGAAGGTCGCTGGAACTGGCATACAGGCGGATGCTGGCATTCTCGATGCGACGGCCTTGCCTCATCGTAGCCGTTTCCACCCTGGCGGTCGGGACAGGTGTTGCGCTGGTGGCAACGAGGCCGGTATCGTTCATGCCCGTCGATGCCGCAACCGAGTTGACGGTAACCGCACGGTTCCCGGCAGGCTCGGATCCCGACGGCATGCTCGAGGCGACGAGGTCGGCTTGCGCCGCGATAGAGGCAATTCCTGGAATAAGCGGCGCGTATGCCAGCGCAGGATCCGAGGATGCCGACTCGGTACGGCGGGCCGATCCCGGTTATTCGAATGAATTGCTCACCATTATCTGCCCCTTGCGTCAAGGTACCGTTTCAGGATCAGTCCGCCAAGCAGTGCTGTCGGTTGCCGGAGGCATCCTGCCTGCTGAAACGGTGCTCGACGCGCGAGAACCGCCTGATCCCGCGGCGGTACTTCTCGGCCTTGACGGCGGTTCCGTCGTAGCCGCCAGGGGCGAGACGGTTGAAGCTGCGGCCGCCAAGGCGTCCGAGGTGGAATCAGCCCTCGGGTCGACTACGGGGAGCGACCTGGCTTCCATCGCCAAATTACCCTTCGGAAGGAAGCCTGGAATCCTGATGACGCCCGAGCGCGAAGCCTCGGCTTCTCTTGGCGTACGACTTTCGGACGCCGCGGGGATAATCAAGGCGGCTACCGAAGGCATCGATGCCGCGACGATCGAATCGGGCGGCCGCGAGCTGGCGGTCTCGGTGTTTGCAATGGGAGCGGGCAGCGCCGACGGCGGCGGCTCGATGGCAATGCTGGCTGGTGTACCGGTATCGGCCGGACCTGGCGCACCCGTCGTCGCGGCGTCCATAGCGCGTTTTGAACGCGGTGATGACGAAGCTGCCTTCGCCCGCCTTGATCGAGCGGATGTCGTATACATCGTGGCGGAACCGATACAGGGGCGCGAACGGCAGCTAGCCGCCGCGATTCAACAAGCCCTGGCGATTACCGATGCCGAGCGATCCGATACATCCGCATTCAGGCTGTACGGCAAAGCGATGGCGGGTGCCGTGGTCCTCGTGCTGGCGCTTCTGTACCTGACGCTCGGAGCCCAGTTCGAGTCGTTCGTCATGCCGCTCGTCATCATGGCTACCATTCCGCTGGCGATGGCCGGAGTCGGCCCGGCGCTTGCCATAGCCGGCATAGGACTCGATTCCGGTTCGGTGCTCGGACTCGTCGTGCTGTTCGGAACCGTGGTGAACAACGCGATACTGCTCTACGAGGCGAGTGCCGCGAAGGCGGTCGCCCTTGCGCGCTCCGCCGTGGCCGCCTACGCGGGCGCCGCCGATCGGGTACGACCGGTCCTGGCGACGACGATCACGACGGTGGTAGCCCTCCTGCCGATCTGCCTGTCGCCGACCGGAGCTGCCCAGCGTTCGATGTCCATAGCCTTGCTCGGCGGTCTGGTCGCTTCGACGATGCTGACCCTGTTCGTATCACCGATCGCTTTCGCGTCGGTAGGTCGTCGGCCATGAATGGACGAGGATGGTACGGGCGGCCAGTAGCGGCGGCATGCATGACGCTTGCCATTCTCGCCGATTCGGCCGCAATCCTCGCGAATGCCGAAATCGGGCCGCGGGAGCCGTCTTCCCTCTCGGTCTTCGCAGTCACAATAAGGCATCACGGCGTTGACGCGCGCGAGATGGAGCGATCGATCGCGATGCCGCTCGAAGACGCGCTCGCCTCGATTCCCGGCTCAAAGGAGACGTCGAGTGTCAGCGAATATGGAAAAACAAGCGTCCTCGTCGGATTTGCACTTGGCACCGACGGTAGCGACGCCTACGAAGCGGTGCGCGACGCTGCCCAACGGGTCTGCGACCGCCTGCCGCGATCGGTCCAGCGCCCGGAGATACGCTCAAGAAGCGAAGGCCGGAATCCTGCCTGGGTGGCAGCCGTCCGGGCCGATGGTTGCCCGGAGTCGTCTCTTGGCCGGGTTCTGGAGCGATCCGTCAAGCCGGCCCTTGAAAGGCTCGCGGGAGCCGGAGACGTCGAGCTTGCGGGCTCGGGACGCCCGGAGCTGGTAGTAGAAGTCGACGAAGAGGCGGCGGCATCCGCGGGCGTCAGCATCCTGGATATCGCATCTTCGCTCGCAGGTTCGGATCTTCTTGCCCCGGCAGGTTCGCTCCGCCTCTCGGGAATAACCCTGGGGCTGGTTGCCGACGGCCGCCTCCCGACAGCAGAGTCAATTAACGGGGCGTACGTGGCGACCGGCTCGGGGGAGCCGGTGCCGCTCGGCGCCTTCTGTCGGGTCTCGGCACAGGACAGGAAAGCTGAAGCCCTGTCGCGGGTCGACGGCGAGCCAGCGGCGACTATTTCGGTTAGTCCCGGAGGCGGCTCCAGCCTGCCCGCATTGTCCCGGGCGATCGCCAGGGAATCGGCGATATTGTCTGCCGAACACGGGATACGTTTCACCGTGCTGTCGGATACTGGCGCGGAAGTCGCGGCGTCATTCATGTCAACGCTGTCGGCGACCGTGCAGGGCGTTGTGGCGGTCGCGGTGGCATCCGCACTGCTCGTCGGCGCGGGCGGTTCCAGCGCCTGGAAGGCAAGGCTGGTCGCGGTAGCCGCGGTGCCCGTCATTCTCGTCATGTCCGCCGCGACGATGTCATCGTTCGGGATAGGCTTCGACCGGCACGCCCTGGCAGGGCTGGCCGTGGGGCTTGGCTCAGCGGTGGATTCAGTATTGCTTGCTTCCGAACGGCTTGGCGGCTCGGTGTCCCCCGAAGCCGGCAAGACTGCCATGCGAAAGCTGGCGCCTTCGTTGGCGGCTGGGCTTGCCACGACGCTGGCAGTACTCGTCCCGCTCGCCGGATTGGACTTTCTGTCGGAGGGCGTCGCGAGCATAGCGGGCGCTATCGCCTCGGTGTGCGTCGTCTCATGGCTCGCGACGGTTCTGCTCATGCCGCCGCTGGTTCTGGGCAGTGGCGTTTCACCCGTTGCGCTTTCAAGGCGGTGCCCCCGGGCAGCCAGGCGGCTTCTCGCGATGAACGCCAGACTGTGCACGGAAAGACCGGGCATCCCGCTCGCGGCGGCCGCTCTGCTCGGAATCGCGGGGATAGTCGCCGTGGTCGTTTCTCCCATCGACACGAGCGCCGCCTGGGACGAGAACGTCGTATACGTTCATGTCGAATTCGAGCCCGGTGCCGCCATCGACAGCGTTGACAAGCGTCTGGCCGGCTACGCCGTCGCGCTGCGATCGCGGGAGGGCGTGACCTGCGTCCAGTCCACGGCAAGGCAGGGGTCCGGTTCCGTTCTCGCGGCTTTCGACCCGTCCTCCACGAGCCGCGACCGGGTGGCAGAGGCGGCGAGGAACATCGAAGTTCCGGGTGGTTTCGCCTGGGTTCCCGAGCCCTCCGTCAAGGAGCGCTCCTGGCGGCTGTCTGTATTCGGTGACGACGATGCCGTATGCCGCCGCCTTGCGATCGATGTATCGGCCGCGGTTTCCCGTCTGCCGTTCGTCATCGAAGCCGTGCTCAACTTCAAGGATGGAGCCCCGGGGGTGGCGCTGCGTCCGGACCGCGAGCGCGCTGCGGCCCTGGGCATCGATTTTTCAAGCGCCGCGGATGCCGTCAGGCGAGCCGTTTACGGACCGGTGGCGTACAAGCGGATAGACAACGGCGTGGAGACCGACGTCAGGGTAACCGCGCTCGGAAAGGCGCCACCCGTCGTCGGCGACATCCTCTCGACATTGCTGTTGTCATCGGCAGGGCCGGTGCGCGTCGACGCGATCATGACGCCGTACCGTGGACAAGACGTCTCGAGGATACAGCGTCTGGACAGGCGCCGCGTCGCCAGCATTACGATGCGTTCACGCATGGTCGATCCGAGGTCCGCTCGCGATGCGGTCGACACGGCCGTGGCGGATCTTCGGTTGCCGCCCGGGTATTCGCTGGAGTTTGACCGGGATGCTATGCAGGTTGCGGAAAGGTTGGGAGGAGTCGGCTCCACGTTCATTCTCGCCGTAGTCCTTTCATATATGGCCACGGCCGCGCTGACCGAATCATTCGGAGTGCCGTTGCTGGTCATGTCCACCTTGCCGCCTTCACTGGCCGTTCCCGCGTTGATTCTTGCCGCCGCCGGCGTGCCCCTCGATGCGGCTTCCGCCTGCGCGTTCGTCGCGGTTTCGGGCATGGCGGTCAACGCATCAGTGCTGGTCGTGAATGAACGGCGCTCCCGCCTTGATGACGCCGGGAGGGCAGGAGCTGCTGACCTGTACGCCGTCACCAGGGCTCGGCTCGGGTCGCTCGCGGCAACCTGCGGCACAACCGTCGCCGGCGCCCTGCCGTTCCTGTTCCTCCGCGGTACCGACGGCGCTTTGGTGCGATCCCTGGCCTTCGTGGCCGCTGCCGGGACGTTTGCATCCTTCTTCATGGCGCTTTGCATGATTCCCGCCCTCGCGAGGGCAGCGCCCCGGCTTTTCCATAGTATTTCGTATCCCGAACCAGGCTACAGGAAAGGAACAGAACGATGAAAGGATTGCAGCCTCGAACCGCTTCGTGCCTCATTGCCGCCATATTCCTCGTTGCCAACCCGGAAGCCGACGAACCGCCTGTGCGCGGTTTCGACAGGTCGGCATATGAGTACTCGTTCGCCGTTGCCGAGCGCGCGAACGACCCGGAACACTGGCTCCGGGAAGCGGGAAAGGGCTCGGCTTCCGCGGCCGCCAGATGGGAGCGCGAAGCCGCCGCGCTATACTCCGATCCTTCATCGCTGCGGGCCGCGGAACTCGAATTGGCCGCCTGGACCGAAGCGGACCTGGCCGACCGTTTCTCGGCCTGGCTGCGCGACAGGTTCTTTGGACGGGAAGCGGCAAGGCTGAAGGACATCGTGGTTGCCGGAACGGCCTCGGCAAATGGCCGGTACCTTTATCTGAGCGATTCAGGTGGCACGATCGTGTATGACGAGGCAGGCAATCCTCGATACGCAGTGCAAGTAGAAGGTATGTCGCCGGAAGACGATCGGGCCGCATGGAGCGCGGCGTCAAGCGAAGCTCTTGACGAAGCCATCGGCTCGTTCGGTTCGGGCATTGCGGCGATGAGGCCTGAACTACTTTCGTATATCCCGGAAAGCCAGCGCCGGCTGTATGCGGACGCCTTCGACAAGGCAGCTGCGGCCGCCAGTCAAAGGGCCGTCGCCGAGCTGGACGCGATCGTGGCCAGGGAGGAACGCCTGTTCGTCGCCAGGAGGACTTCTGACGTATGGAGCCTCAGGAACGAAAGCGAAAGCGTGGCTGCCAGCACCATCGCTTCGGCGATAGTCCGCGAGACGGGCGCCGAATGCGAAATCGGCATGGCCGCGCTCAATGCCAGGATAGTCTCTGCAACCGCGGGCACCGGCGACCTCGCCGTGGCCGGCGCCGATTGGCTGGAATCGTTCCGGCTACAGTTCGAGCGGGGCCTGTCAGCATGGCAGGGAGCAGAGGAGCGTTTCATGGCAAGGCGCCTCGAATGGGAACGCGATGCCGCCAGGGCGTTCAACACGGGACAGGAGGCATGGGCTCTCGCGTATTCCCGGCTTGAGGACGAGCGCCGTGCATGGGAAGAAAAAGCCGGCGAGTTGCTCCGGAGCGGCGAACAGGCATTCGCGAAGGCGAGCGAGACGCTGGAGGCGGACATAGCCAAGGCCCGGGCCGAATTCGAGCGCGATGTTGCTGAGAGAAGTTCCTCCGGCGCCAAAAGGGCGGAGGCATGGGTCGACGTGTACCTTCAGTCGGGCCGAGCCGCCGGGAGCGCAAGGGAAGGCGCATTGTATTGGTTGTCGCTGTCCGGAAGCGTCGCTCCGGATCTCGATTCCGGTTCGCTGGATTCCTGGCTTGCCCATGAGAGCTCCAAGCCGGGGATTGGCGTCGAGCGCGCCAGAAGCCTCGAGCTTGCCGGCGAATGCGTGCAAATGTACAGGGACTTTTCCGCCAAGGCTGTCGAGGCGCGCGGAAGGCTGATAGCTGATTTCGACATGACCATAGGTTCCGGCGGGGGATGCCTTTTGGATGTCATGCTGGAAGGCGCGTCGAGCGAGGAATTCAACCTGGATGCCTACCAGGTGGAACTCCTTCGCGCGAAGGCTGTCGAAGGTTATTGGGAGAAGAGGGCGTCGATCGCCCGGGCCGTGTATGAGTACGCAAGCGACTGCAGCTCAGGCAGGGCGACGGCCGGAGACAACATCCGCAGGCTCGGTGACGCGTCAGCGGCCTACGACACCGCCCTTCAACGTTACAGGACTGCCCAGGATTGCCTGGAAGCCGCCGGTCAGGCGATCGGCAGCCAAAGCGAAGCCATGAATTCGGCAAAGGCAGCCCTTGACGTTTCGGGCGACCAGCTCGAAAAGGCCAACGAGGAATACTCGGTTCTGATGGCAGCCCTGGTTGCCGGAGGCGACGCTGAATTTATCAAGGACGAACTGTACGCCAGTTATTGCGATCTTCTCCTCGAAA
>PGXR01000146.1 GCA_002839245.1 Spirochaetae bacterium HGW-Spirochaetae-7
TTGGCCGTTTCGTAGCGCACGGCTACGGTGGCGGCCACCGTCTCGTCGATGTACTGCTGGGTCTCTTCGCCGTACTCCCTGGTCATCAACGGTTCTGACGGCGATCCCATGATGCCGGCTCCGCGCTTCGTCAGCGCGACGTTGCGGTAGCGTTTCGACATGCCGTAGTCGGTTATCATGCGCCTCGATATGTCGGTGGCGCGCATGATGTCGTTGGACGCGCCCGTCGATATCTTGCCGAACGTCAGCTCTTCGGCGGCCCGTCCTCCCATCAGCACGTCTATCTCGCCAAGAAGCTTGTCTTCCGTGACGATGTAGCGGTCCTCGATAGGCACCTGCAGCGTGAAACCCAGGGCTCCGAAGCCACGTGGCACTATCGATACCTTCTGCACGGGGTCGGCTTCGGGGGTAAACGCCGCGACTATCGCGTGGCCGGCCTCGTGGTAGGCGATCACGCGGCGCTCGTCGGGGTTCATCACGCGGCTTTTCTTCTCGAGGCCGGTCATGATCTTCTCGACCGCCTTCTCGAAATCCTGCTGGAAGACCTTCTTGCGCCCCGCGCGGACGGCCAGGAGGGCAGCCTCGTTGACGACGTTGGCAAGGTCCGCCCCGACGAAGCCGGGGGTGGCCCGGGCTACCTTCGTCAGGTCGGTGGCCGGGTCGAGCTTGACCGTTTTCGAGTGGATGACCAGGATGGCCTCGCGGCCTACTATGTCCGGCCTGTCCACGCCTACCTGCCTGTCGAAACGGCCGGGGCGGAGGAGGGCCGGGTCGAGCACGTCGGGGCGGTTCGTCGCCGCCAGGATGATCAGGCCGCTCGTCGCGTCGAAGCCGTCCATCTCGACGAGAAGTTGGTTGAGGGTCTGTTCCCGCTCGTCGTTGCCCCCCATCACGCCGTTGACGCGGCTCTTGCCGATCGCGTCGAGCTCGTCGATGAATACGATGCACGGCGCCTTCTCGCGGGCCTGCTTGAACAGGTCCCTGACGCGGGCCGCGCCTACGCCCACGAACATCTCGACGAATTCGGCGCCGCTCATCCTGAAGAACGGAACGCCCGCCTCACCGGCTACGGCGCGCGCGAGCAGGGTCTTGCCGGTACCGGGAGGACCGACGAGGAGCACGCCCTTGGGAATCTTGCCGCCTATGTCGGTATATTTCTTGGGGTTCTTGAGGAAGTCGACGACTTCGACGAGCTCTTCCTTGGCCTCGTCGACGCCGGCTACGTCGATGAACCGGGTTTTCACGTCTCCCTCGGCCACGATGATGGCCTTGTTCTGGCCCACCGACAGGACGTTGGATCCCATGCCCGTCATGCGCTTCTGCAGCATGCGCCACAGGAAGAACATCAGGCCTATGGGCAGTACCCAGTTGAGCACGAATCCGAGTACCGCGTTGCTCTCGCGGGAGACGGCCGAGTAGGTGACGCCCTTCTCGTCGAGAAGCTTGGTGAACTCCGGGTCGTATACCGGAACTGCCTTGTATACGCGGCTCTGGCCGTCGGCGCCGGGGCGCCCGTCATTCCTTGCCGGGGACGACGCGTAGCCGGTGTAGTAGTTAGTATCCATGTCGATGCGCACTATCTGGCCCGAGGAAACCAGTGACTTGAACTCGCTGTAGGGCACTATCGAGCTGTCCGACGACGCGACGAACCAGTTGAACAGACTGATCGATATGACCGCTATGAAGACGTATCCGAGCGAATATTTCCAGCCGTCCATCGGGGGCAGCGGCTTTCCCTTGCCGGTCTTTTTGGTATTTCGGGTGTTCCAGGGCTCATTCTTGCGGGGCATCATATCCTCCGACATGTAATGTACGAAATCTGTCGGTCATTCGGCCACATGCGTCGGCTGTTCCTGCCTCGTTACGCATGAATTTTGCCCGCTTGACAGCAAAAAGCATGATTGCGGCGGCTCGGTGCCGCAAGACGGTCGGATCTTCCTTGACCGGCATCGCCGCTTTTCAGTACATTAGCCTCGTTATCGTAACAAACACTCACACATGTTCCAGGAGGAATACCACATGAAAGTAAGTCCGTTGGGCGATCGCGTACTCATCAAGGTCCAGGAGGGCGATACCAAGACCGCCGGCGGTATCATCATCCCGCAGACCGCCCAGGAAAAGACCCAGACCGGCGTCATCGTAGCAGTCGGCCACGGCGTCCGCGACGATGCCGGCAAGCTTGTCGCCCTGGAAGTCAAGGTCGGTGAAAAGGTCATGTACGACAAGTACGCCGGAACCCAGATCAAGATCGACGGAGCCGACCACCTCATCGTAAAGTTCTCCGACGTCCTCGCCGTTATCGAGTAAGCAAGACTCGAACCCGGCACAAACGAATAGGCGGCCTTACCGGCAACGGTAAGGCCGTTTTTCTTGCGCCGCGAGTACGGTTCAGGGGCGGGTGATGGTCGCCAGCAACTCGGCCGGCGTGGAAGCGCTCGTTGCCGCCGATCGCCTTTCCTCGCTCTTGAAAAGCTGGCTTACCTCGGCGAGGAACTGCAGGTGGGGGCCTGTCTTCTCCGGCGGAGACAGGGTCATGATGAAGATGCTGGATGGCTCGCCGTCAAGCGAATCGAAGGGCACGGGTTCCTCCGAGGTGGCGACGCAGGCTACCAGCGACTTGACCGACGCGGTCTTGCCATGGGGAATCGCGATGCCGTATTTCATGCCCGTGGACATTTTCCGCTCGCGTTCGAGCACCGCCGCCAACGCGGCCGGTTGGTCCGGCACCAAACCCGCCTTGACGAGAATGTCGAGCATTTCCTGGATGATGCCTTGCTTGTCACGAGCCTTGAGGCCGATGGCTACGGTTTCTTTTGTGAGGATGGTGCTTAGACTCATGCGGCGATTCTAGAAGCGGGCGGTATAAAAGTCAATCGAACCTTACTGTCTAGATAAAGTGCCTGAGGTCCTTCGACTGCACGAAACCTTCCTTGGAAGCTGCCACGGCTACGACGCATGACATGCATACCGCATCGACGAATGCAGCGACCATGGCCAGCGGCAAGGCGGCCGGAGCCAGGAGTATGTAGCCTGATTCGAAGCCACGGCCGTAGGTCGCGCAGAGGGCGGCCAGGGCCGCGATCGGCCCAGCGCCGGGCGCGGCTCCCAGGAGGAGGGCCGCGATCGGTACGGTTGCCATCATCCACAGCACCGCGCTCGGGCCGAGTCCCAGGTTGGAGTAGGAATTCAGGATGGCGACGAAGGCGGTAGCGGTGACCATCGCGGAGCCCGCCCTGCCGAACGCGAGGGCGATGGGCAGGGCCACCGCGCCGGCCCTTCTCCTCACCCCGAGGCTTTCCTTGAGGTGCTTGGCTGCCGCGCCTGCCTGGATATAGCTGTGGCCGGAGACCAAAGCCGCGATGGCTGGCGCGGCCAGCGCGAACAGAGTCTTGTACGGGTTGCGTGCACGGTCCATCGCGAACATGATGCCGGGCAGTAGCGCCAGGATGATGAAAGCCGTCTCGAAGCCTATAGCCACGAAGAGCGGCCCGAATACCGAGAGCCGCTGGTTTCCCGCCATCGAGGCCGTCCTTGCCGCAGCGGCCACGATCAGGGGCAATGGGAGTACCTCGACGAAGAAGCTGTTGATCTGCCAGAAGATCCTCGAGAAGGAGTCGAAAATCGAGAAGACGGGTCTGGTGACAGTCTTGTCGAAAGCGAACGCCAGGCCAAGGATGGTCGCGAATACCGCCGCCGGAAACAGGAAGTCGAACGAGCGGAGCGTGGCCGAAGAGTCGGCGGGGATCACCGCGGAGAATATGCCTAGGACGGTAGGGAGCGTTTCGACGGTGGATGTCGAATCGGCCGAGAGCGGGATGCGGCCGGGCGAGAAGACGAACGCGCTTGCGAGGCCGATCAGGGCGAGTACTATTACCAAGGCTACCGAGTATCCTCCGGTCCTGAGCCAGAGCTTCGCGAGGCGCTTGTCTTCGTGCAGTTCATAGGCCGCGACGCAGACGGAGAAGAATACGAGAGGAAGCAGCGCGTAGCGGCCGATGTTCATCGCCACGATGGCGAACGCATTGAGCGCGCCAAGACTTCCGGCCGGTATCACGAGGCCGGCCATGACGCCGACGATCGTCGCGATCAGGTACTTGAGCCATATCTTCATGGCCGGAGCATACCTGACACCGAATGTGCCGTCAACGCCCTGCGGGCGGTGACGCGATGCTTGTAGCCGTGGAGCGGAGGGGGTTATCATGGTGCGCATGCGTGACGACGGTACCGCCCCTGACGATCCGGCCAAGAACAAGCCTTCCATATTCCGGCCGTCGGAGGTCAACAGGGCTTTGCTGCGCATCGCCTTCCCGATGATGCTCGGCAGCGCCATTGAGACCGTCTACAACCTGACCGACGCCTTCTTCCTCGGGAAGCTGGGTACCGCGGAGATAGGCGCGCCGTCGATTGCGTTCAGCATCGTTTTCTTCCTGACCATCTTCGGCTCGGGCCTGGCAGGTGCGGGTACCACCCTGATAGCTCAATCAAAGGGCAAGGGCAATTCCGGCAGGATGAACCACTACCTGAACCAGATGGCCTCGCTGCTGTTCGTCGCCTCGACCGCGTTGGCCACGCTCGGAAGCCTGTCCGCGGGGTCGCTGCTCAGGCTCCTCAACACACCGGTGGAGGTGTACGGCTTCGCCTTCACGTACCTGCGGATAGTATTCCTCGGCATACCGTTCACCTTCGCGTATTTCGCCCTCCAGGCGTCGTTCACCGCGGTAGGCGACGCGGCGACGCCGGTCAAGGTCCATCTGCTGGCGGTAGGTCTCAACGTCGCCCTCGATCCCCTGCTCATCTTCGGCATAGGCCCGTTTCCCGCGATGGGAGTCGCGGGAGCGGCCATCGCCACGGTGCTCTCCCAGGGAGTCGGTGCCGCGCTTTCGGTAGCGGTGTTGCTTCGCGGCAAGTCGGGGCTACGGCTCAGGCTGCGGGCGATGACGCCCGAAGCGAAGTCATGGGGCTTGCTGCTTGGCATCGGCCTGCCCGCGAGCATAGGGCAGGGGCTGTCGGCGTTCGGATTCACGGTGCTGCAGGGCGTCGTCAACACGTTCGGTACCTCGGCGATCGCGGCTTTCGGCGTGGGCAACAGGTTGATGAACATGTTCGACATTCCCGTCCACGGCATCGCCGGCGCCACGACCAGCCTTGTCGGCCGCGCGATCGGCGCAAGGGACGATCACATGGCCGGGCGCGTCGTCCGCAGTTCGCTCTCGCTGGTCGTCATTTTAGAGATGCCTCTCCTGGCCCTTTCGGTATTCTACGGCGGAGACCTCGTCAGGCTGTTCGTGTCCGATGCCGAGGCCATCCGCCTCGGAGACATCATGTTCAAGGTGGTCAGCCCGTCGCTGTTGATGTTCGGACTGTACTTCGCCCTCAGCGGGGCTTTCCAGGGTGCCGGCGACACCAAGGTGATCATGGTACTGGCGGTTTTCAGGCTCTGGGTGGTGCGGGTGCCGCTCGCCTACGCGCTCGCGTACCGCACGTCGCTCGGACCGATGTCGATTTGGATAGCGATGTTCGTGTCCAACTTCCTGACCGCGGGGGCCGGCTTCGTTTATTTCAGGCTTGGCAGGTGGAAGCGCGCCCTCGACCCGGACAGGATATAGGAAACCCGCGAATGACAGGACCGCCGCCAGCGCGCCGGCCTGCCAGGGGGAAGCCTTGCCCCCGGTGGCGCGAGATATGGAATAAAGGTTCTCCGGCAAGCCTGGACCGCTGGGAATGAGTATATTCCACATACCTAAGGAGGCCAGCCATGTCAGTGCTTGCCACGATTCTCTATCCGGCCGTAGTGATCATCGTCTTCCTGTTTTTTGCCGGTATCCGGGTGATACGCCCGACGCACCGCGGACTCATCGAGATGTTCGGAAAGTATCGTCGCTTCGCGGAGCCGGGATTCCACTGGATTTTCCCGGGTATCGAGAAAATGTATCGCGTAAATACGACCGAGCAGATGATCGACGCGGAACCGCAGGAAATAATCACCAACGACAACCTCAACGCCCGCGTCGACGCGCAGGTCTATTTCCGTATCAAGTCGGAGGAAGCGAACGTCAAGGCCGCCATCTACAACGTCAATGATTACCGTATACAGATCGTCAGCCTGGCAAGGACGACCTTGCGCAACATCATCGGCACCCTGACGCTGAAGAGCGCGAACAGCGAACGCAGCAAGATCAATTCTGAACTGCTCCGCACCCTGCTCGACGAGACCAGCAGCTGGGGCATCGACGTGGTCCGTACGGAGCTCAAGGAGATCGATCCGCCCAAGGATGTCCAGGAGACGATGAACAAGGTAGTCAAGGCCGAGAACGAGAAAATCGCGGCGATAGATTTTGCGACGGCGACCGAAACCATGGCCGACGGACAGAAGCGCGCGGAGATCAAGAAGGCGGAGGGCATCAGGCAGGCGGAGATCCTCAAGGCCGAGGGCGAAGCGCAGGCGATACAGCTGGTCAACGAGGCCGCCGACAGGTATTTCGTCGGCAATGCCCAGACGCTCAGGAAGCTG
Organism: Spirochaetae bacterium HGW-Spirochaetae-7; assembly: GCA_002839245.1. GTDB lineage: Bacteria > Spirochaetota > Spirochaetia > Treponematales > UBA12059 > SZUA-370. The sequence continues at coordinate 6,512 of PGXR01000146.1, forward strand.
CAGGCCGTCGAGGAAGCCATGCGCAACAACGCGAAGATAATCCTTCCCGTCGACGGGCAGCTCGTCAACGTCATAGGCGACCTCGCGGGCATCCCGATTCCCAAGGACAAGGCTACGCTTCCGAATCCCGTGCCAGGCCAGCAGCGCTAGGACCAACGGCCGTCCGCGGGCAGCAAACGCGCGATTCGCTTGGCGAATCGCGACGTGAATAAAAGAACCGCCTGTAAGGCGGTTCTTTTATTCACGATGATCCGGGCGGGAATCGAACCCACGACCTATTGCTTAGGAGGCAATCGCTCTATCCAACTGAGCTACCGGACCCGAGCGGCGATATTAGATCGAAGCGGGCGCTCCTGTCAACGACTGGCGCTCTTGTCGCCACTGGCGCCTTCGTCGCTGGGCGGCAACCTGGCGGCCCGCACGTCGGCTTCCGCGACAAGGCGCTCCAGCTCGGCGTAGGGATCCTTTGCGGTTTCTTCGTACCCTGTCCTTAGGTCGTCCATGTATCCGGCCAGCTCGCTCGCCTTCTTCCTGATGGCCTCGATGGCCTGGCCTTCTCCCGCCTCGGGGAGGGCCTTCATCCTGGCCATGTCGAGCTTCAGCTGCTTGAGGGCGTTCGCGGACGAACCGAGCCTGAGCCGCAGGAGCTCGCGCTGGTCTTCGAGGTCGGCGCAGGCCTTTTCCTGACTCTCGATCTCTCCTATCGACCTGGAGTATTCGTCCTTGAGCGCCTGGCTCGCGGTGCCGGAACGCTTGGCTTCCAAGGCTGCCTTGTCGCGGCGCAAAGCCTCCGTCGGGATCGATGCGACGAGACTGTCGATGTCGTTGAGCGAATGGGACAGCAGCTTGACCTGTTCGACGTAGCGGTCGAGCATCGGGATCATGTCCTTGTCGAATTCGGCGGAGCCCTTGCCTGCCTTGAGGTCCCGCACCATCTCGTCGCGTGCCTGTTCCAAAACCTCCAGCGGCAACGCCGCCGGCCCCGCACTGAAGTTGAATACGCGTGCCACAGGGGTCTCCTTCTAGCCAGATGATCATTCCAATTTGTCACATTTGGGCCTGCCCGGGTTGGACCGGCCCGCCGTACCGAGAGCGGATCGCGGAGGATTCGAAATGTTGATGCACGGACAGACACGGGGTTTCGAGTCATGGAGGCTTGGCGGAGTTGTCCTCGGTTTCGAACGCGCCGATCTCTGCACTCTGG
>PGXR01000147.1 GCA_002839245.1 Spirochaetae bacterium HGW-Spirochaetae-7
ACAGGACGATCCGCCACCCGCGCGAGTACGCGGTCTTCATCGGCCGGGGCATTCGGCTCTTTCTCGATGACGAATCCGTCGTCGAGGGGCTGATAGCATCATCGGACGGGAAGGTCGTCCGTGTCATGAATGCCGACGGGGACCATGCTATTTCAATTGAACAGATCCGAAAAGGAAAGCTCGATTATTCCCAGGAGGGTAGGTAAGCCATGGCTTCAGATATGGCGGAAGCGATCCGCCAACTAATATACGAAAAGGGAATCTCTGAGGATCTCGTCCTCAAGACAATAGAAGATGCCCTGCTCGCGGCGTACAAGAAGCGTTTCGGCACCGCCGAGAACGCTGCGGTCCGGTTTACCGCCGATTACGACGGTGTCGAGATACTCGCCAAGAAAACCATCGTCGACGATGTCGACGACCCGGTGCTCGAAGTCAGTCTCGACGAAGCCAGGGAGCTGGTCGAAGGCGCCGAGCTGGGCGACATCCTCGAAATCCCTATCGATCCAAAGGAATTCGACCTGCAGGAAGTCATGCTCGCGAAGCAGACGACCAGGCAGTCCCTCCGCGAGATATCCCGCGATACGTTGTACGCTGAATACAAGGCCAAGCAGGGCGAGATCATCATCGGCTACTACCAGCGCGAGAAGAACGGCAATATTTTCGTCGATCTCGGCCGCGTGGAAGGCTTCTTCCCCAAGAAGTTCCAGTCGCCTCGCGAGACTTACCAGCCAGGCGAACGTATAAAGGCGCTGATAGCCGAGGTCAGCAAGAACGGCCCCCAGATAGTGCTGTCGAGGACCCACCCGGAATTCGTACAGAAGATCCTGGAACTCGAGGTGCCGGAAATCTACGACAAGACAATCGAAGTCTTCAAGATCGTCCGGGAACCAGGATATCGCACCAAGATCGCGGTCTACTCCCGGCGCGATGACGTCGATCCTGTCGGCGCCTGCGTCGGACTCAAGGGAATACGCATCCAGAGCATCATCCGCGAACTGGAAGGCGAGAAGATCGACGTTCTCAAGTACGATGCCGATCCGAGGCGTTTCATCAAGAATGCGCTGTCGCCCGCGGATGTAAGGGAAGTCTACGTCGTCGACGAGGCGAGGCATACCGCGCTGGCGGTGGTCGACGACAGCCAGCTGTCGGTAGCCATCGGCAAGCAGGGCCTTAACGTACGACTTGCCAACAGGCTCTGCGACTGGAGCATCGACGTAAAGACGGAGGCCCAGTTCCGCGACCTCGACCTGTCCAGCGAGGCGCGTCGTGCGGCGTCGAGTCTCTTCGGCGAGGATGAGGAAATCCTGCGACTCGACGAATTGCCCGGACTGGACGAGCGCCAGGTCGGCCTGTTCTCGGGAGCGGGGATAGAGATGATTGAAGACTTCCTGGCAAGATCCGATGAAGAGCTTCTTGCCATTGAAGGCGTCGCCATCGAGGATCTGGACTACGTGCGCCGGATAATCGAAGAAAACGTCGAGGTCATCGAAGAGGAATTCGAGGAAGAGCCGCAACCGGAAGCGGAGGGCCAGGAGCCCGATGCTGAAATATACGAGTGCCCCGATTGCCACGCCGAAGTTACGCCTGATATGACCCAGTGCCCGCAATGCGGGGTGGCCCTCTCGTTCGAATACGAGGACGAGGACGTGGAAGACAAGGAATCCTGAAGGTGAGCTATGTCCGATAATAACGAGAATAAACCCAAGCCCGTCCTCATCAAGCAGAGCAAGCCAAAAGTGCCGGAAGAAGTGCCGGAGGCAGTGCCCCCTGCCGTTTCGGTCGAGAAACGCAAGGTCGTCATGGTCAAGAAGAAGCCCGCAGTAGTGCCCCCTGCTTCGACGACAGCGCCGGACGCCCAGGCGCCGGTGCGCAAGACGGCTGCCAGGGTGGTTGCCCACCACGAGGACAAGCCCGAGGCTCCTGCACAGGCAGGCGCTCCGGCGGCCGCGTCGAGCACAACCGCTTCTGCGGAAGCGGCCAAGCCGGCCGGCTCGGAACCGCCAAAACCTGCCGTACCGGGGGAACCGAGATCTCCGGCCTCTGCCCTCCATACGACTCGTCCCGCGGGGACCGGTCCTCGCGTTGTAGGCCGCGTGGGCGGGTATAGAGGTCCGCCGAGCGGCGGTACGAGCAGTGGCGGCTCGAGCGGCGGCTACCAGGGCGGCGGTTCGGGTAGCGGTCCGAGCGGCGGCTACCAGGGGAGCGGTCCGAGCGGTGGTCCGAGTGGCGGCTACCAAGGGCAGCGTCCGGGTGGATATCAGGGAGGCTCAGGATACCAGGGCCAGCGTCCCAGCGGTCCGGGCGGCCCGTCGAGCGGCGGTTACCAGGGGCAGCGCCCCGGCGGATATCAAGGCGGTTCCGGCTACCAGGGCCAGCGCCCCAACGGTCCGGGCGGTCCGTCGACCGGCGGCTACCAGGGCGGGCAAAGGCCAGGCGGCTACCAGGGCGGTTCCGGTTACCAGGGGCAGCGCCCCAACGGTCCGGGCGGCCCGTCTACCGGCGGATACGGCCCGAGGCCTGGCGGCTATCAGGGAAGCAGACCGGGCTATGGCCCGAGGCCCGGCGGTCCCGGCGGCCCCGGCAGGCCTAGTGGTCCCGGCGGTCCCGGCAGGCCGGGTGGATCCAGTTCCTCCCCGACGAGCGCCGAGAAGAAGACATCATCGAAACGTTTCATCAAGGCCAAGAAGCCGGCTTACCAGCGCAAGGAAGAGAGCCTCGAGCAGAAGCTGCATCTACAGCGCAAGAAGGCCGACGCGCCGAAGGCCAATCCGATACCGAAGTCGGTTGACATCATGGAAACGATCTCGGTGGCTGAACTCGCCAGGAAGATGAACCTCAAGCCAAGCGAACTCATCGGGAAACTCATGAGCCTTGGGTTCATGGCGACCATCAACCAGCAGATAGACTCTGACACTGCGTCTATACTGGCCAACGAATACGGTTGCGAGGTAAAGATAGTATCGCTGTTCGACGAGACGATAATAGAGAAGCAGTCTGACGAGCCCGGCGACCTGGCTCACCGGCCTCCTATCGTCACCATCATGGGCCACGTCGACCACGGCAAGACAAAGCTTCTCGATGCCATCCGCAAGACGAACGTCATAGCTTCCGAATTCGGGGGCATCACCCAGCATATCGGCGCATACCAGGTCGATACTGCAAAGGGGAAGATTACCTTCCTCGATACGCCCGGCCACGAAGCGTTCACCAAGATGCGAGCCCGCGGCTCCCAGATTACGGATATCGTGATTCTAGTCGTGGCGGCGGACGATGGCGTCATGCCTCAGACCCTGGAGGCCATCGACCACGCGAAGGCGGCCAAGGTACCGATCATTGTGGCCATAAACAAAATCGACCTTCCGGAAGCGAACCCCGATCGCGTCAAGACGCAACTGTCGGAACTCCAGTTGATTCCCGAGGACTGGGGCGGCCAGACGATGTTCTGCGAGATATCTGCCCTGCAGAAGAAGGGTATCGACGAACTGCTCGACGGCATCCTCCTTACGGCGGAGGTTCTCGAACTCAACGCCAATTACGATTGCCGTGCGGAGGGCAAGGTCATCGAGTCGAGGATCGACCACGGACGCGGAATCGTGTCCACCGTCATCATTGAACGCGGCACGCTCCATGTGGGTGACAGCTTCGTCGCCGGCATCTATCCGGGCAAGGTACGCGCGATGTTCGACGACAAGGGCAAGAAGCTCGACATGGCGACGCCGTCGACCCCCCTTGAGGTCATCGGCTTCGAGGGCATGCCCAATGCCGGAGACCCGTTCGAGGCGGTGGAGGACGAGAAGATCGCCCGCACGTTCTCGGACAAGCGACAGGAACTGAAACGATCCGAAGTCGCCAAGACCATCAAGAAGATCACGCTCGACAACCTATACGACACCATCAACGAGGGTGCTGTCCAGGAACTCAAGGTGATAATCAAGGGAGACGTTCACGGCTCGGTCGAGGCCCTCAAGGGCTCGCTCGAGAAGCTGACCACCAAGGAAGTCCGCCTTGCCGTCATCCGATCGGCGGCGGGCGCCATAAACGAGAGCGACGTCGACCTGGCGAGCGCGTCGAGCGCAATCATCATAGGTTTCAACGTCAGGCCGACGCCCAAGGCCAAGGTTCTTGCCGACCAGGAAAAAGTCGAGATCCGCAAGTACAACGTCATCTACAAGGTGGTCGAGGAAATCCAGCAGGCGATGGAAGGCATGCTCGCGCCGGAGATCAAGGAATCGGACATCGCCGAGGCGGAAGTCCGCGAAGTCTTCAAGGTGCCGAAAATCGGCGCGATCGCTGGCTGTATGGTCCTTACCGGCACCGTCAAGCGCAACGCCAGCGTCAGGATCATCCGTGAGGGAGTCGAACTCCACTCGGGCAAGATATCGTCGCTGAGACGTTTCAAGGACGACGCAAAGGAAGTCGCGGCCGGTTATGAATGCGGCATCGGCCTCGCAGACTGGACAGACGTCAAGATCGGAGACACGCTCGAGATATTCGAGTACCTGTCGATCACGAGGAAGCTGAGCGATACGGGCAATGGACGAAATAAGGCGTAAGCGCGTCGAGGAGACCCTGCGTATGGAAGTATCCGCGCTCCTGATGCGCGGCGATGTCAAGGATCCGCGGGTCGATACCTTCATGTCAATCACCAGGGTCGAGGTAGCGCGAGACGGTTCGCACGCCAAGCTGTTCTTGTCAACGTTCAAGGAAGGCGATGCCCTGGAGCAGGGAGTCGCGGGCCTCAACAATGCGGCCGGATTCATCCAGTCCGTCGTCGCCAAAAGGATAAGGATACGTCTTACGCCGAAACTGGTCTTTGTACCCGATACGGGGATCAAAGAAGGGTTCGAGCTGGGGGAGAAGATCAAGGGCCTGTTTACGTGACCGAAGGCGACGAGCCGCCGATGTCCGGTTTCACCATCATCGACAAGCCGGCGGGAGTCACCTCGTTCACGCTGCTTTCCTCGCTTGGCCACAAGCTCGGCCCCGCCACCAAGAATGGCCATGCGGGCACGCTGGATTCGTTTGCAAGCGGGGTTCTTGTCTGCCTTTTCGGCCGCTACACGAGGCTGTCGGACTATTTCATGGGCGCTCTCAAGGGATATGAAGCCGACGTGCTCTTCGGCGAGGAGACGACGACCCTCGATCCCGAAGGTCCGGTCATAGCCACGGGCCCGTTGCCGTCCCGGGAAGCGGTCGAGGCGGTCCTGCCTGCATTCACCGGCACGGTCATGCAGTCGCCCCCGGCCTACTCCGCGGTTCATATCGGGGGGCAACGCGCGTACGAGCGCGTTCGGAAGGGGCAGGACGTGCAGCCGCTTGCCCGGCCTGTCAACGTCGATTCCATCGAGCTTCTGTCATACGTCGATGGTGTGGCCAGGATTCGCGTAGCCTGCGGCAAGGGTACCTACATCAGGTCTCTTGCCCGTGACATCGCACTTGCCTGTGGTACCCGAGGCCGGCTTTCGGCGCTTCGCCGGACTTTTTCGGGTCCATTCTCGATAGACGCTGCGATTCAACCCGGCGACTTCAGCCCGGCCAGCTTGCGCGCGCTAACGGCCGCCGACGCAGCCGGACTGGGATTGGGAATTGCCCGGATCGAAGGTGATGAGGCCAAGGCTTTCCGAAATGGCCTGCCGCTTTTCAGGCTGGCGACTTTCGGCTCGCTCGGGGGAGGCTCCCCTACGGTCGTGTTCGACGCAGGCGGATCTCTTCTGGGGATAGTCGTACGAGGCGATGCCGGCTGGCGCTACGCGTTCGTGCTCGGAGGTGCGGCTTGAGGATAGTACCCTGGTCCGAGGCTCTCCCCGGCGCTGCCATGGCGACAGTGCCGGCCGCCGCGACGATAGGGGTTTTCGACGGACTGCATCTTGGCCATCGTGAACTCGTCGCGAGGGTGGTGGCGAAAGCGCCTGGATATATCCCGATGGCCGTCACTTTCAGGGACAATCCAAAGAAACTGACGAGGCCCCACCAGTTCGAAGGCGACTTGTTTTCCCTCGAACAGAAGCTTTCCTCTCTTGATGCAGCGGGCATCCAACTCTGCGTGCTGATTGACTTTTCCGGGAATTTCAGTAAACTGGCGGGGAGCGAATTCGTTTCGACCCTCGTACGGTCCTTCGGCGTTCGTTCGTTTGTCGTGGGCAGCGACTTCAAATGCGGCCATCGACTGTCTACGGACGCCAGGTCGCTCGGGGAACTGGCCCGGTCAAACGGCGCGACGGCGGAGATAGTCGAACCGGTAGCGATCGAAGGCGAGGCGGTCAGTTCGAGCAGGATACGCTCGGCCGTGGCAAGCGGAAGGATGGACCAGGCACTCGCCATGCTCGGTCGCCCCTACACGTTGGACCTGCGGCGTTTCGAAACGGAATACGACGGCACCACGCTGATCGTGTCGCTCAGGGGGCATGGCGTCGTGGAACCGGCGCCGGGTACCTATTCGGTTACGGTAATTTGCCCGTCAGGGTGCCGGGACGTCGAGGCGACGATTCGCCATGACGGTTCGTTGCGCTGGGCGGCTGACGGTTGTACGTCGGACGTTGAACCTTCATTTCTGGCCTTCGGCCCAAAGATCGCATGATAACGAGAACAAGGAGTTTATAGACATGGCAGTTTTGAAAGAGGATAAGGCCAGGCTCGTCAACGAGTATGGCGCCGGCGAAAAGAACACCGGTTCCACCGAGGTGCAGGTAGCTCTCCTTACCGAACGGATCGTCGGCTTGACCGAGCACTTCAAGACTCACAAGAAGGACACGAATTCGAGACGCGGCCTTCTCATGCTCGTCGGTCACCGCAGGCGCCTGCTCAAATACCTGCAGCGCAAGGATCTTGACAAGTATCGTGAGCTCCTCCAGAAGCTCAATATCCGCAAGTAGACTCGCCCGCGTCGAGCCCGAACATGTCGTTCGGGCTCTTTCGTTCTATAGGGCCCTTGTCGGGCTCATGGAGACCTCATGGCACATATAAGCACTTACAAGATCAACGGCGAAGACATGATTTTCGAGACCGGCCGCATGGCAAAACAGGCCGGCGGAGCGGTTTTCGCCCGCTTTGGCGGCTCGGCGGTCCTTGCTACCGCATGCTGCTCCGACAAAGTGACCGAGGGGCTCGATTTCGTCCCCCTCACGGTTGAATATAACGAGAAGTATTACTCCGCCGGCAAGATTCCCGGCGGTTTCATCAAGAGGGAATCGCGGCCCAAGGATCGTGAAATACTCGTTTCCCGCCTGATCGACCGCCCGATGCGCCCGCTATTCGACAAGGCTTTCGGCCGCGAGATCCAGGTCGTTCCCACGACCATCTCCGCCGACCTCGTCAACCCGCCCGATATCCTGGGCATCAACGCGGCCAGCGCCGCCGTCCATATCAGCGACATTCCCTTCGCCGGCCCCATCGCGGCGGTCCGGGTTTGCCACGTCGACGGCAGCTACATTATCAACCCCACCTACGACCAGATCGCCAAGTCAACCCTTGAAATCATCGTCGCGGGTACCGTCCAGGGCATCACGATGGTCGAAGGCGGCGCCGACGAGGTCAGCGAAGAGATGATGCTCGGCGCCATCGACGCGGCCAGGAAGCCCATCGCCGATATCTGCGGCGTCATCAGCGCCATGCGCGACGCCATCGGCAAACCCAAGCGCGCCCTTGCGCCGCTCAAGGCCGAGCTAGCCAAGAAATCAGAAATCCACGCCTTC
>PGXR01000148.1 GCA_002839245.1 Spirochaetae bacterium HGW-Spirochaetae-7
GCAAGGTCCGTAGCACGGTGATCTGCCAGGGCTCGGTAGCGAAGGCCATCAGCCCCAGGAGCAGCGCCCCGCCGATCATCGCCCTGAGGAGCATCAGCCTGCGCCCGTAGCTGTCGGCGAGGCTCCCCCATATCGGCGCGAACAGGGCCATGGCCAGCGACGAGCTGGTCTGCGTCAGCCCGGTCCAGAAATTGAGGCTGGACGGATCGGTCATGCCTAGGTCCTTGAAATACATCGGGATGATGGGCGTCGAGGTCGCGAAGCCCGCGATGGCTATCAGTTCGGCTATCCAGATCGCGTTGAAGGAGCGTTTCCAATCGTTCATGGTATTGTCGGGCATCCTATACCGGGGGGCTTCGTACGACAAGCGGGACCCTTCGGTGCCCGTTCCGTACGGCCTTTCAAATATTGAAATGATAATTTTACCTTACTTGACGGTGCCTGTCGGAGGGGTTTATAAGTGATGGTCTCACTATCCATCCGGTGACAGCACCATCGCGTCTCTCCGGAAAACCCAGAAGGAGGTATCATGGCTCTAGGAAGCAAGTACGGCACCCACCGCGTCATTTCGCCGGTGGGCTCGATGCCGCAGACAGCTGACCGCATCGACAACGACATGTCGAAGGTCTACGACAACGAGATCATGCTTGACGTGATCGCCCTCAACGTCGATTCCGCCAGCTTCACGCAGATCGAAGAAGAGGCCGGACACGACGTCGACAAGATCGGCAAGAAGATCCTCGAGATCGTCGCGGCACGGGGCAAGCAGCAGAATCCCGTTACGGGATCCGGCGGCATGCTCATCGGCAAGGTGGCGAGGATCGGCTCGGCGCTCAGGGACCGCGACCTCAAGGTCGGCGACAAGATCGCCAGCCTGGTGTCGTTGTCCCTGACCCCGCTCAAGATCAACAGGATCATCAAGGTGATGCCCGAGGTCGATCGCGTGCTGATAGAAGGCCAGGCCATCCTTTTCGAGTCGGGCATCTACGCCAAACTCCCCGTCGACATGGACGAAGGGCTAGCGCTCGCCGCCCTCGACGTCGCGGGAGCCCCCGCGCAGACCGCCAAGCTCGTAAGGCCAGGCGACAGCGTCCTTATCCTCGGCGCGGGCGGCAAGTCGGGACTCATGTGCTGCTACGAGGCGATGAAGCGCGTCGGACCCACCGGCAAGGTCATAGCCAACATCCGCAGCGAAAAGTACATCAAGCCCCTGACCGAGATGAAGCTATGCCACGAGATCGTCATGGCCGACGCCGGCAAGCCGGTCGAGATGCTCGAAGCCGTCCTCAAGGCCAACAACGGCAAGGAAGTCGACATCGTCATCAATTGCGTGAACATCCAGGGCACCGAAATGTCCAGCATCCTTCCCGTCAAGGAAAACGGCATCGTTTACTTCTTCAGCATGGCGACGAGCTTCACCCGCGCCGCGCTCGGAGCGGAAGGCATCGGCAAGGACGTCCTGATGATCATCGGCAACGGTTATACCAAGGACCACGCCGAGATTACGCTGTGGGAACTCCGCGAGAACGCACAACTGCACAAGTATTTCGAGGATCAGTACGTAAAGTAAGGATTGACCTGTTCGAGCATGGAGCCCTGGCGATGGGAGGACGGCGAGCCGGAACGCGCGAGCGCGCGGAATACCGGCGGGGGCAGTCCGTCTCCCGGTTCATACGTGGCCGACATGGCCGGTAGGAGTCGAGTCAGGCAAAACATAATGTGGGTAGACGGGAAACCGTCTCTCGCCCTGGGGGCTCCCCGTCCCCGGCGCGGCGAGCGAACGCGGCCTGTGGCTATATAGCCGGGACGAGCGTGCGCAGACCGGAACGTATCGGGAGCCGGACCTTGCGGGTCCGGAGGATGGACGAATCCATTGAAGGTTTAGCAGGATGGGAAGGGGAGACAGGACTTTGAAGGATGCATAGCGCCCGGACGACATTTGCCCGCGATCCCGGGGACCGGATTGCCGTTCATCCTTGTAAGTCCTTTCTCCCGCCATCCTTTGATCACCCAAGGAGGGTATATGGCTCTTGACGGCAAGATTGTAATCACCTGCGCCTGTACCGGCGCCGAGACGACGGTGGCCCAGAACCCCGCGCTCCCGATTACCCCGGAACAAGTGGCGGCGACGGCCGTGGAATGCAGGGCGGCGGGCGCCGCGATACTGCATCTGCACGTGCGCGACGAAAAGGGCAATGCCACCCAAAGCGTGGCGCGGTTCAGGGAAGCGATCGAGGCGATCCGCAAGAAGACCGACATCGTCATCGAGATAACTACCGGCGGCGCGGTCGGGGATACGGCCGAGGAGCGCCTGCAGCCGGTCAAGGAACTGGAACCGGAGATGGCTTCTCTCGACTGCGGTACGGTCAACTTCGGGGACGAGTACATAGTCAACACGTTGCCGACGATGCGGGAGTTCGCGGCGGAGTTCCGCAAGCGAAAGGTCCGCGCAACCCTCGAGTGCTTCGACCTCGGGCATGTCTACGCGAGCCACTACCTCGTACGGGAGGGGCTCATCGAGGCGCCGTTCCACTACGGCTTCGTGCTCAATGTGCCCGGCGCCGTCCCGTACACCGTGGAGAACCTTTCGGCGTTCATGAAAGCGATGCCATCGGGAGCCGACTTCACAGTCATGGGCATTGGCCGCTCGTCGTTGCCGGCGCAATACGGCGCCGTCGCCAACGGCGGCTGGATACGCGTCGGCTTCGAGGACAACGTGTTCTTCAGCAAGGGCGTGCTTGCGAAGAGCAACGCCCAGCTCGTCGAGCGCGCCGCAAGGATAGCCCGCGAAGCGGGATTGGCACCCGCCACCCCCGACGACGTACGCAAGTACCTGAAACTAAGAGGCTGATATAACGAATATGGCCACGAAGGCACGGTGCGACGCGAGACTCGTAGCGCCACAGCGTGCCTCCGCGGCAAAATTTACGAAGGAGCAATGTATGCATACATACCCGAGTTACGATTACAAGCGCATTCCGCTGTACAAGGACGTGACGCCGGAGCAATGGAACGACTGGCACTGGCAGATGAAAAACAACATCAAGGACGTGGAGACGCTCGCCAAGGTTGCCCCGTTGACCGAGAAGGACAAGGCTGACGTCACCGAGGTCCTCAAGACGTTCCGGATGGCGATAACGCCGTATTACGCGTCGCTCATCGACCCGGAAAATCCGACCTGTCCCGTGCGGCTGCAGGCCATACCTCGTCTTCCTGAGACATTCTTCGACGAGAGCGACCAGGACGATCCGTTGCACGAGGATTCCGACAGCCCCGTTCCCGGGCTTACGCACCGCTACCCGGACCGTGTGCTCCTTCTCGTCACGCACATCTGCTCGATGAATTGCCGCCACTGCACGCGCAGGCGCATCGTGGGCGAAGAAGACGTGAACATGAACGACGAGTATATTGACGCGGCGATCGATTACATAAGGAAGACGCCGATAATCCGCGACGTGCTGATATCGGGCGGCGATCCCCTGGTCCTCTCCGACGAGAAGCTCGAGAACATCATCAGGAAGATTCGCGCCATCGAGCACGTCGAGATCATACGCATCGGAACGCGCACGCCGGTCGTCATGCCCCAGCGCATCACTGACAAGCTCGTGAACATGCTCAAGCAGTACCATCCGCTGTACATCAACACTCACTTCAACCACCCCAAGGAGATCACCGCCGAATCGCGCGAGGCTTGCCGCAAGCTCGCCGATGCTGGCATACCCCTCGGGAACCAGAGCGTGCTCCTGCGCGACGTCAACGATTGCCCCGTGCTTATGAAAAAGCTGATGCAGAAGTTGCTGACCATCCGCGTGAAGCCGTACTACATCTACCAGTGCGACCTCTCGCGCGGGATCAGCCATTTCCGCACGACGGTGAGCAAGGGCATCGAGATCATCGAGAACCTGCGCGGCCATACCTCGGGCATGGCGGTACCGACCTTCGTGATCGACGCCCCCGGCGGCGGCGGCAAGACGCCGGTGATGCCTGACTATGTCATTTCGAGCAATGACAAGCGCGTGATATTGCGCAACTATGAGGGAGTGATAACCACGTACGACGAGCCGGACGGCTATCACGAGGACTGCGGCAAGTGCCGCATCTGCTTCGACGAGCCCCAGCTCAACGCTACCTGCGGCGTCGCCAGGCTCCTGTCAGGCGACGAGAAGGTGCTGGAGCCCAAGAACCTGGTACGCGCCGCCCGCGGCACGAACGCCTTCTCGCCGAGGAAGAAGAAGTAGGCACGCTGACGAATGGTCGGCCACGGAGGCACGGAGACACGGGGTCATGAAAAGAGAGCCAGGAGGAGAGAAGGGGTTATGATAACAGGGGACGATACTCTGGGTGAAAAAATCATTGGATGCGCTGTTGCTGTGCATCGAGAGTTGGGACCCGGCTTGCTCGAATCGATTTACGAGGAGGCATTGGGGATTGAACTCACTCAAACCGGCGTATCGTTCACTCGTGAAGTTGCCTTGCCTGTTGTTTGCAAAGGATCTCTTCTTTCAGGTTCATTCAGGGTGGATATGGTTGTGGAAAATGCGGTGGTCATCGAATTGAGATGCTTTGAGATAATAGTGCCTGTCCATGAAGCCCAGTTGCTTTCTTGTTTTCTCTCCGCGGAGCATGACCATGCTTGACAGCGCGGAGGACTTCCTGGGGAGGGTCACGTTCGTCACGGGACCGGAGAAGCATTGCGGCAAGACGACATTCATGAACAGGGCGGCCGAGCTCGCGAGGCGAGGAGCGCGCGCAGCGGGCAGGCAGGCACCTGCCCTGCTGACCGTCGGTTACGACGGTGAGTCCCGCGACTTCCTGTCCGGCGCGCGGAAGCCCGCGGTGCCCGTGGCTGCCGGCGATATCCTGGTGACGGCCGAGCGCTTCGCCAGGCCCTGCTCGCCGGAAATACTCGACGTCCTGCCGGGTTCCTCGGCACTTGGGCGGCTTTGTATCGCGAAGGCGAGCCGGGGCGCGACCGTCGCCCTGGTCGGCCCCGAGAGCAACGCCCTGGTCGGCTGGGCTATCAGGCGAATCGTCGACGAAGGCTTGACCGATACCGTGCTGGTCGACGGCGCGATCAACAGGATGACCCAGGTGGCATCGATCGCAAACGCGCGCTTCGTTTACGCGATCAGGGTGGACGGCGCCGGGCTCGGCCGCGCCATTTCCCGCGTGCGCAGGCTGGCGACCCTGGTACGCTTGCCCTTGGCCGGCGATTCTCAGGTCGACGATGCCGCGTCGTTCGTGCTGGAAGGCGCGCTGACGACCGAGACCGCGGCACGGCTTCCGCCCGAGGCCCGCTCCGTCATCGTCGACGACCTTACCAAGGTCTTCCTGGGAGAAGCGGAGCTAGCCGCCTTCGTGCGCGATCGTCAGCTATATGTCAGCTGGCGCATAGAATTCGGCGGATTTATAGTCGCCTGCCGCGGCATCGCGGACGCTGCCTTCAATGCGCGGCTGGGGGATGATTCCGTGTCGGCCCTGGTCGCCTTCAACCCCTACGAAGAACCTGCCTGGAGTGCGGCGTGAGCAGCCTGAACCGTGGAACGAGCGAAGCCTGGGTATTCGCCCAGGTAGACGATTTCTGGCTCCGCTACCGGCCGCTTTCACCATGGGGCAAGGACGAGGGCGAGGCCAGGACGGTGCTGACCCAGCGGTCCGCGATCGAGGCACGCTACGACGACATCGACGCGGCCCTGCTCTGGCTCCGGGGAAACGTCGACCGGCCCGAGAAGCTCGACCTGGTCTCGTACCACCTGAAACGGATGCCCAGGCTGCCCCAGGGGGAGCGGGACGGCTACGAGCTCCTCGAGCTGTTCCAGGTAAAGAAATTCATCGCCAATTACCGGGGACTCGCGACCGCACTAGGCGAGAATTGCGCATCGGCTTTCGGCTTCGTACCGTTGGCCTCGGACATTGCGGCGCGGAGACTCGCTGTCGAACTGGACCGGGGAGGGTCCGACCCGGAGACGTTCCACCTGGCCGACTGCTACGACGATGGCCTCTCCGCCGTCAGGGCCGGCATCGCGACGGCAGACAGGGCCATTGCCCTCGAGCGCGCAAGAGCGGAAGCGGAAGCGAGGCTGGCCTTCGGCGTGTCATTCGACGGGAGGGAGTTCATCGTCGTGCCCGCCGCCGCGGCCCGCGCGATGATCGCCTCCAAAGGAGGCGCCGCCTCCTCCGGAGGCGCTCCGCAAACGGACGGGATTGGATGCGGGGAAACCGGCCCGCGATTCGCTGTGGAACCCTACGACGACGCTCGCTTCATGGTACGACTCATGCCTTCGGCTACAGCAATCGACGCGATGGCCGACCGGGAGCGCGGCCTCGAAGGCGAGCGCGAGGCGGAGGCCAGGGTCCTTGTCCGGCTTTCGGCGCTTGTCCGTGGCGCGATGCCATGGCTGTCGGCTGCGGTCAAGGCCGTTGCCCGCTGGGACAGGGCCAGGGCCGGAGCCGTGCTCGCGCTCGAGCTGGGAATGTGCCGGCCTCGCCTGGGCGCAAGCGTCACGAAGCTTCGCGAAGCCAGCTTCATCCCGTGCGCCGACGAATGCGGGCGCCTTGGCTTGTCGTATACTCCCTTGACTGCCGAATTCGGCGGCGGCGCGACAGTGCTCTTCGGCTCCAACATGGGGGGCAAGACGGTCGTCCTCAAGACGGTCCTGTTTTTCCAGTTGCTGGCACAGGCGGGGATGTTCGTGCCCGCGCGCCTGTTCGAGACGCGCGTCTACGGCCGCGTCGAATACGTGGGCGAACTCGGGAGCGAGCGGCACGCGGGACTCTCGGGTTTCGGGCTGGAGGTATGGCGCCTCGAAAAGGTGAGGGCGTCAGGCGGCACGTCCGGAGGAACCATGGTCGCTTTCGACGAGCTGGCACGGACGACCGGCTCGCACGAGGCGGAAGCGCTGTTGTCCGCCGTGGTCGAAGCCTACGCTTCGGGGCAGGGCGACCGCGCGTTCTTCGCGACGCATTTCAGGGGCGTCGCCCGCATGCCTGGCGTCGAATACCGCAGGATGAAGGGCCTGGACCGGGAAGCGGCACGCGCCTCGTTGCTGACTTTCCCGCCGGCGGGCATCGCGGCGACCGGCGGCGGCGAGGGATCCCTGCCTGCGAGACTGGCGGGCATCAACATGAACATGAGGTACGAGGTCGTCGACGACGACGGTTCCGGCTCAGAGAGTGACGCGCTGGCGATAGCAGCGTTCCTGGGCCTCGACCGGCGAATAGTCGAACGCGCCAGAGCGTACCTGGAAAAGGAAGGACGATGAAAAGCAAGCTGAATCTAAGCGCCGACCGCGTGGCGTACGCCCGGTCGCTGGCCGAGCGCATCACGATGCCGGTGCAGGATTTCATAGAAGGCCACAGCTCGGTCACGGTCGAGCGGGCGACGCTGCGACTGGCCGGAGCAGACGGCGCCAACGCGGACGGCGTGCCGGTGCCCAACCTCGTCGTCGACTGCATGCGCGCCGCCGATCCTTCATCGCTCGAGGATGGCGCGACGATGCGTTATGTCAACGCCCTTCTCAAGTCCGGTGGCTCGGTGCAGGCGCTGAACGACAGGATTGCCGCCGGCTTTGACGTGATGAGCCTGCCGCTCGGTGACCGCAAGTCAATCGAGGCAAAGGCC
>PGXR01000149.1 GCA_002839245.1 Spirochaetae bacterium HGW-Spirochaetae-7
CTTTACGTGACGCGAATCGAGATCGACTACAAGCGTTCCGCCGTTTTCGACGACCGGCTTGCCGTCGAATCGAGCGTCGTGAAACGGGGAGCGGTGTCCGGCGTCCTCGAACAATCCATTCGCCGCGGGGATGAACCCGTCGCAAAGGCGCGGGTTTCGTGGGCCTTCGTCGACAGATCGGGAAAGCCGTGCCGCATACCTGAAAAATGGAACGTGCCCGGCCTGTCGCCGGAGGACCGAGCCGATGCCGCAGGCTGACCCGAGGAGGGCTTGAATAATGTCGCGAGCCTTCGTCAACGATGACGCGGCCGATTCGGCTGCCGACGAAGCGCCGGAGATCAGGATTCCCATACCGGCGGGTTCGCGCAACTACATGACTCCGGAAGGAGCCGCCATGCTCGCCGATGAGCTGGCGAAGCTCGAAACCATGGTGCGACCGAAGATAGCCGCCGACATTGATCGGGCCGGCAAGGCAGGTTCCAGCGCAGACACGCTGTCGTCGCTCCGCAAGAGCCTTGCCCGGGTGGACCGCCGCATCGAGTACCTGTCCCGCATGGCCTCACTGGCCGATACCATCGAGCCGCCGGCCAGCGGCTACGCTCGGGTGAGCTTCGGCGCCCGCGTCACCGTCTTAGAACCCGATGGAACCGAACGGAGCTGGCGCATCGTCGGCGTCGACGAGGCCGACCCGGAGCGCGGGCTCGTCGGCTGGACGAGCCCCCTTGCCAAGGCCCTTATGGGCAAGGAAGCAGGCGGGGTGGCGCTGGTCAGGCTCCCTGAAGGATCAATGGAGTTGAAGGTGGTCTCGGTAGGATGAGCACGTCATGGATCTCCGATCTTCCGCGACTACTCTGGTTTCGCTATACTGACTTCATCCAGCAAGCGCCGAGGAGTTCCACATGACATATCAGGCCATCAGAAACGCAGCCAGGCAGAATATCGGCCCATATTGCAAAGTATGTCCGGAATGCAACGGAGTCGCTTGCAAGGGCTGCATTCCCGGACCTGGCGGCAAGGGTACCGGGCTCGGTTTCATCAGGAATTACCAGGAACTCAGGAAGTTCAGACTCGTACTGGATACGGTATACGCGGCTTCGCCGGTGTCGACCGAGGCTTCCCTTTTCGGAAGGAGCTTCGCCCTGCCCGTCTTCGCGGCTCCGGTCGGTGCCGTCGGGCTCCACTATTCGGACGTCCATGACGACCTGTCGTATTCCAAGGCGGTCCTCGAGGGCTGCAAGACCGCGGGTTCGGCCGCCTTCACCGGCGACGGCGTCAAGGACGAGGTGTACCGCGGCACCATCGACGCGATCAGGTCGATGGGCGGCCACGGAATACCGACCATCAAACCATGGAGCGTCGATGAAGTGATCGTCAAGGCCAGGATGGCCGAGGATGCGGGCGCGTTCGCCTTTGCCATGGACATCGACGCGGCGGGGCTCGCGGTGCTTGCCATGCAGGGCAAGCCCGTCTCCCCGATGTCCGTCACCATGCTGTCGCGGATAGCGGCGTCGGTAAAGCTGCCTTTCATCCTCAAGGGCGTGATGACTCCTTCAGGCGCCCTCAAGGCGCTCGAAGCTGGAGCCAAGGGCATCGTGGTTTCCAATCACGGAGGACGAGTGCTCGACGAGACGCCGTCGACCATCGAGGTGCTGTCGGACATAGTCGAGGCTGTCGGCGGCCGCATGACGGTACTCGTCGACGGAGGCTTCAGGACCGGACTCGACGTCTTCAAGGCCCTCGCGCTCGGAGCCGACGGCGTGCTGATAGGCAGGCCCTTTACCTGGTGCGTCTACGGAGGCGGTGCCGAAGGCGTCAGGCTGTACGTGGAGAAGGTACGCGCCGAGCTGGCCGAAGCGATGCTGATGACCGGCGCTTCGTCGATAGACGACATCAACCCGACGAAAATATGCTGAGCGCCGATTCCAGGGACGCTCGCCGCTGGAGCCAATTCCAATAAAGCGCCTGCATTTTTAACAACCCTCATTGAATCGCTCGCCAAGAAACGTATAATGGACGTGATGATCGGCACGTTGAACCGCGCAATCCTGACCCTCGGCTTCCTCCTCGCCGCGGGAGCCTTGTCCGCTTTCGGGCAGGGTTCCGAAACGGCGGCCCGACAGGCGATAACCGTCCTGTGCGACGACAACTACGCGCCGTACGCGTTCAGGGACTCTGACGGCACCATGCAAGGTATCCTGGTCGATCAGTGGCAGGCATGGGAGCGCAAGACCGGCGTTACGGTTTCCTTCGTCGGCTTGCCATGGGCGGAAGCCCAGCGCCGATTCAACACCGGCGTCGGCGATGTCATCGATACTGTTTTCGTCACCAAGGAGCGGGCCGCAATATATTCGTTTTCCGCACCATACGCCACCATCCAGGTACCGGTATTCATCCACAAGAGCATTTCAGGAATCGCGCGCGCCGGGGACCTCCGCGGTTTCAAGGTAGGAACCAAGGAAGGGGACGCGGCGGTATCCGAACTGGCGACCCGCGGCGTTTCCACGATCGCGCTGTACCCGAGTTACGAGGACATCGTCGAGGCCGCGGCCAGGAATGACATACGAATCTTCTGCATCGACGCGCCTCCCGCCTATTACTACCTGTACAAGCGAGGCATAGACGCGGATTTCCGCATAGCCTTCATCCTGAACGAGGGAGCTTTCCATCGCGCCGTCCGCAAGGGCGACGAGGACATCTTGCGGCTAGTCGAACATGGATTTGCCGCCATTCCACTCTCCACCATCGAAGGCATTGACAGGAAATGGCTTGGCTCAGAACTGTCCAGAAGATTCGGCCTCAGGATCATCGGAGCGGTAGCCGTCGGAGCGGCCTTGCTCGTCATCATCCTGATAGGAATATCATGGGACCTCAGGCGCAGGGTAGCCCGGGCCACTGAATCGCTGCACGAGAAAGTCATCCTGCTCGAGGCCAGCGAAGCCAGGAACCGGGCCTTCATCTCGGTGCTTCCAGACATCATATTCACGCTCGACCGGCGCGGCACCTTCATCGAGTCGAGTACGGCGGAGAGTAATAAGCTGGCGTTTCCGCCGGAGGCGTTCATAGGCAAGCGCCTGGACGAAGTGGGGTTCCCGGCCGACATCGTCTCGGGCTTCATGCAGGAGCTTGTCGCGGCTATTGACGGAAATTCCATCACTAACTACGAATACTCACTTCCAGGCGATTCGGGGATGCAACGATTCGAGGGGCGCATCGTACCCCTGACGGGAGACCTGGCCATCCTCGTGATACGGGACATCACCGAGTTGCGCAGGCAGGAACAGCTCCTGAGCAGCTCTCTCCTCGAAAAGGAAGTCCTCCTCAAGGAAATCCACCACCGCGTCAAGAACAACATGCAGGTCATCTCAAGCCTCATCCAGCTCCAGTCCTATTCCCTCCGCGACGAACTCGACCGCGAGTTGCTGCACGAGACGCAGGCAAGGATCAACGCGATGGCCGCGATCCACGAACTGCTGTACCAGTCGCCGGACCTGAGCTCTGTGGATGCCGGCGAATACCTCGGCACGGTCATCGAGGAGCTTTCGCAGGGTTACGATGCGACTGGAATACGGTGCGTTGCCGAAACGGTCAAGCTGGGTCTCGACGAAGCTATGCCCCTCGGGTTGATAACCAATGAACTATTGATGAATTCCATCAAGTATGCTTACGGGGCAGGCGAACGGGGTCTCGTCGAGGTGAGGCTAGGACTGGAGGGGAACATAGTGGTGCTCGCCGTGGCGGATCATGGCAAGGGTCTTGCACCGGGTATCGACCCGATGACGAGTACTTCGATGGGCTTCACACTGGTACGCAGCCTGTCCGAGCAGCTGGGAGGCACGATTACTTTCGGGGCAACGGAAGGTTTCCGCGCTGAATTGCGATTCCCTTCGCGTCAACCGCCCGAGGCCTCATAGCCCCGTGACGAAACCGTCCTTGTTGAACTGGACCACCGTGCCGGCGTTCACCGAGACATAATCGGGTTTTCCACCGTCGGAGGGTATGGATTTGACAAGATCCTGCCTGACGGCAAGAGTCCCCGAATGGACCTTCCCATCCTTGTAGAATGAAATCACAGTTCCGCCCTTGAAAGTCACGAGATAGGGCTTGAACGCGATGCCCGCACTCGAACCGGTCGCCAGCCAGGCAGTCGCCAGGTTCTGGTCAGAAGAAAGCGTGCCGCTTTTCTGGTTTGCTTCCTCGTTGATGATGGCTATAGTTCCTTTCATCATTTTTAAAGACCTGCGGGCCGAGACGCTCACGCTTCCGCCCGCAGATGCTCGCCGCGGTCCTACTTGAAATCTTTTTCCTGGACGGTCTTGCGGCCATCGGACTTGGCGCTCTTGACGGCTGCTTCGCACAGGGCGCGGACCTTGTCGGAAAGGACATCAATGACCGCGGCCGAGCACTTGAGCTCCGAGGTTTCCTTGATGAACGATTTGATCTTTGACGCGATGACGAGGGTCTCTTTTTCAGCCATACGTTCTCCTTACTACGGGTATATGCACGGATGGTACGCTAAAGTACCGTTCTTGTCGAGTAGAAGCGCATCAGATCACGAGCAATACCTGTATGTCGCAGACATTCGTGTTTGTCGGTCCGGTCTTCACGAGGCCGCCTGCCGAGGAAAAGAAGGAATACGAGTCGTTGGAGGCCAGGGCAGTATCGGGATCGATACCGGCAACCCGCGCGTTTTCAAAGGTCGACAGGTCGACGATGGCGCCCGCGGCATCGGTTGGGCCATCGTTTCCATCGGTGCCGCCTGAAAGGAAGACGATCCTTTCACCGTGTTCAGGCGACCGCCCCAGCGCCGCGATGAAGGCCAGCGCCATCTCCTGGTTGCGGCCTCCCTTGCCCCTGCCTCGAAGCGTGACCGTCGTCTCCCCGCCAGCGATGACGCAGGCGGGAGCTGCCAGGGGAAATCCCGAGGCGGCAATATCCTTGCCTATTCCCAGGTATACCAGCGCCACTTCACGGCTTTCGCCGGTGATGCGCGACGAGAGCACCAGCGTCCCGTAGCCGCGCCTTTTCGCCTCGCCTTCGGCTGCCGTAAGCGCCAGGCGGTTGGTGCCGACGAGGAGCGTGCGCACATGCTCGAACGCCGGAGAACCAGGCTTGGGAGTGTCCGACGGCGCGCCTCGCCCTCCGGCAGCGCCGACCCGCAACCGCGTGACGACGGGCGGCGGCAAGCGCTCGAGGAGGCCGTAGCGGCCTGCAATTGCGAGAGCATCGGCGAAACTGGTCGGATCGGGGACCGTGGGACCGGAGGCGATGGCGTCAAGCTCGTCGCCGACGACATCCGACAGCACCAGCGTGAGTACCGAAGCCGGTGCCATGGCTGCGGCGAGCCTGCCTCCCTTAACCGCGGACAGGTGCTTCCTGACGCAGTTGACCTCGTTGATTGTCGCTCCCGACGCGAGCAGCAGCCTGGTGGTCGCTATCTTGTCCTCCAGGGACAATCCCTGGGCCGGGGCGCACAGTATCGACGAACCGCCTCCAGAGACGAGGACGATGACGAGGTCACGGGAGGTCAATTCGATGCCGAGCGACGGCCCCAGCGACAGCATGGCAGTCGCGGCGGCTATGGAGCGAGCGTCCGGTAGCGGATGTCCTGCTTCTAAAAGCTTAATGCGCGACAGCGGCTCCACATGGCCTTCCTTGACCGCGACCAGACCGCCTGTCAGCCTGTCTCCCAGCGCCTTTTCCAAGCCGGAAGCCATCCTAGCCGAGGCCTTGCCCATGCCTGTAGCGAAGATGCGGTCGAAACATGACAGATCGTATCGAACGTCCTCGAGCTCGTTCGACGCGACGAGGACCTTGCCCGACGGGCCTGCCTCGACGCGCAACGCCCGCTCCACCATTGGCGCTGGGTCGACGCGCGAGACTGCCGCGGCGAAAATTGCCTGCGCGTCCGCGCGCGCCCTGGTCGTATCGGTCATCGACTGGTCTCCTTGGCTTCCGCCGTCCTTGCCAGTTCCAGGTTGTAGGCAACCTGGGCCGAACCGCTCATCGCCAGCGCGCTTTCAAAAAGCTGCGCCGCCCTTGCGGGCTGTCGCAGTTCGTTGAGCATAATCGTCCCGGCATTGTTGAAGGCGGGCCAGTTCGTCGGGTCGAGAAGGCCCGCTTCCTCGAAAAAAGCGGCCGCATCGGCGAGCTTGCTCGCTTCCCGGGCGCGCACAGCTTCCATGAAAAGCGTTTCAGACCGCCTCGAACGATCCCAGCGCGCCTCGTCCTGGCAGGTTTCCAGGCGTGCCTCAAGCGACCGGCGGGTTGGGAAATGCTCCCCTCCGGGCGCCGCTTCCTTATCGGACAGCGCCGACTCGTAACGCCGCGCGGCGTCGTCGCGCCTCCCGCACGCGTAGGCGAGGTTCGCCAGTGCGAGGTGGCGCTGGTAGGCTGGACCGTAAAGCCGTTCCTCTTCCAGCAGGTAACGCTCGGCGGCCGAGCTTTCCCCCAAGGCCAGGAGTATTACCCCGAGGTTGTGGAGAACCCGCATGGATTTCGGCTCGACGACCTCCAGCTTTCGGAACCACCGCTCCGCCTTGCCATATTCGCCCTGGACGAAAGCGTTGAGTCCGAAGCGTTCATAGAACCTTGAGAACAAAGCGGCCATCGGGGATCCTTTTGGGACAATTTCAAAAAACAGGCGGGGCCGGCTGATAACCGGCCCCACCCCTTGAAGGCGTCAAACGAAAAGCGACATCACGAAAACGACCGCGAAAGCGACTATGCCTTCGACGGCGGTCGCCGAGCTGTAGGCCTTGTACGCCGTGTTGACCGGCATGCCGGAGAACTGCGAGACGACCCAGAAGTATGAGTCGTTGGCGTGCGATACGACCATGGAGCCGGCGCCTATCGCGATGACAGTCAGGGCCGGGTCCAGTCCAAGCGTCGTCAGCATCGGGGCCATAATGCTCGCGGTGGTCACGATGGCTACCGTCGACGAACCCTGGGCGGTCTTGAGAGCGGCCGAGATGATGAACGGCAGCAGCATGCCCAGCGGCAGGCCGGCCATGTTCAACTTGATGAAATCGACTATCGGGCTTGCCTTTATGATGGCGCCAAAGGCGCCGCCGGCGCCGGTGATCACGAGGATCATTGCGGCATCCTTGATGCCCTGGTTCATCCAGCCGTTGACGGCATCGCCGAGGCTGCCTTTCTTGACGAGAAGCAGGGAGACGAGTACGCCTATCATCAGCGCGGTGACCGGGTCGCCGATGAACGAAAGGAACTTCTGTAGTCCCGCCTCGCCGAATGGCTTGGACGGGAATTCAGCGACAGACTTGAAGAGGATCAGCACTATCGGGAGGACGATGGGAAGGAAGGACATGAAACCGCTCGGGAGTTTCCCGAACTTGGCCACGATATCCGAATACGATTCATGGACATCGGGTTCGATCACATACTTCTTGGCTACTTTCGTGGCCCAAAGAAGCCCCGCCAGCGCTGCCGGGATCGAGGCTATCAGTCCGAGCATTATAACCCTGCCCAGATCGGCGCCAAGCGCACCCGCCGCGGCGATCGGACCCGGTGTGGGGGGAACCATGGTATGCGTTGCGTAGAGACCGGTTGCCAGCGCGGATTGAGGAGGACGTAGCCGGAATCGCAGAACACCGGGATCGAGACGACGTAACCCGCGATGTTCATCGCGAGCGGCGCGCGCTTCTTGCCGACCAGCTTGAGGATTGCCTGGGTCATCGCAAGGGCGGCTCCGGTCTTCTCGAGGATGGTACCCATAATGGTACCGGCCACGATGACGATGCCTATGCTGGTCAGCGTGCCGCCGAACCCGTTCTTGATGTTCTTGACGACCTCGAGAGCGGGAAGCCCAATCGCGAGCCCGTAGGCGAACGCGATACCGATGAGGACAAGGAAGGCGTTCACCTTGAATTTTCCGGTGAACACGATGATGACCGCTACCGCGGCCAGCAGCAGGATGATCGCCATACCGCCTGATACCATGAGCGTACCTCCATGAGGGGAATGATATGCAATGGTACGGCCGCTTATCGCTTGGCGCCATGGCCTTGTGGCACCGGCAGGGGCAAACCTCTTGTGCACCGTGCACAATTGCCGCTATGTCGAGGAAACATCCTCTCCCTGCAGCTCTATGAACCGTACCACCATCTTCAGATAATCGAGAGCGTGGTGGTCGTGGCGGGGGTCACGGCCTAGAAGTCGAGACAGTCGCATGAACCTGGATGCAAGAGTATTCCGGTGAACGCCGAGCCTGGCAGCAGCCTCCTTGCCGTTGAGGGCGCTGTCCGAGAGGGCTCCGACGAGAGGTCCCAGCCCGTGTGTCATTTCGGCAGGCATGCTGTTGCGCATCACGGCCAGTGCGGCGACAAGCTCCTCGCGGGGGATGCGGCTCGAGAGGTACTCGAGCAGGTTGTCGAAAAGGAAGACCGGTGAGCCTGACGGCTCAGGGTACCGCTCCGAAAGCCAGAGCACCTGCCGGTACGCCATCCTGTACCTGCCGAGATCGATTTGCGGAGCGCCGGCGTACGTCCTGATCCGTAACCCTTCTGGCCCGCCTTCGCTCCTGGCCCGGCGGCTCAACGCCGCTCCCGCGGATTCGACGTAGGCCCGCAACTCATCCTCGTACCTCACGATGATGCCTTCATGCCCGAGTTCAACCACTTTGAAGATCAGGATGCCGCCCTCGGGAATTACGAACGACATGTCTTCCCCTCCATGGAAAGACCCCTTCTTCATTGTCTGGAGCGCATCGGCGGTATCCATGCTCTGTGGCGGAAATACAAGCACCGGCGCGCGCATCAGGCACGGGTCGTAGCCTAGCTTCACCGCCAGAGCTTCTACGACGGGTCGTGGCGTCTCGTCGTCGTAGAGGATGTGGTTCATGAGCAGGTTCTTGCTGTCCTGCCTCCTGAGAGCCTTCTCCTTCCAGGCCTCGAGCTCCAGCATCGACTCGACGCTGGTCTTGACTGCGTAGGCGAGCGCCATGACCTCGTCGGGGTCTCCCGTGACGCCTACGACGCCTATCGTCTCCGAGCGGTGCACGATGGGCAGGTTGACCCCCGGGCGCACGCCCGACGAAAGATTGGAGTTCGGCTCTACCCTCTCTATTGTGGCGCCATTTGCGACGATGCGGCGCGCGGCGTCGTGGTAGCTCCCGACCCTGCTCTGGTCGCGGCTGGCGATGATCACCCCGTCCCTGTCCATGATGTTGATGTTGTAGTCGATGTGCTCGCCGAGGCGGAGGAGGAATTCGGCGGCGGTCGCGGCGTTCAGGCTGGGTTCGCGCATTGCAACGAGTATACAGGATCCAGGGAAGGCTGTCGCTTCAAGACAGCTCTTCTAGCTCCTCGACCTCGTCGGGTGCGGCAATGCTGCCCATGGCGAGGGTACGGAGTATCTCGTCGACGGACGAGGCCTGCCGTACGGCATCGTCGTTGAAGGAGCATCCGAGCCGGTATCCTTCCTGCTCCTGTCCGCAACTCCTGACCGTAGCGGAGAGCCCTATCCTTCTTTCCCCTTCAGCGGTGATAGGCAGGGCTACGGCGATGGAGAGCCTGGCGCCGACGGGTAGCGCTATCGACGACAGGAGCAGGAGGCCTGACTTCGATAGGTCGCCAAGGTAGCCAAATTGCCTGCCGTCCTCGCCGTATACCTCGAGGTTGTAGAGGAGCTCCTCCCGCCTTTCCTTGCGGCCGTAAGTCAGGCGAGCCTGGTCCTGGTCGACGCTATACCTGCGCAAGACACGGTTCCTCTCCGACCCACCCGCCTTCAGGTAGCTCGCGAGCTGGGCCAGTACCCTTGCCGAGCGCCTGGCCTCGGTCGCCGACACCTCCGCGGCGCGCGACGCAGCGAGAATGGAGTCGTACTCGACGGACCTGCTGCGATACGCCTCTGTAAATCCGTTGATTCTCAGCGCAGCGGCTTTCGCCGATGAAGCCGCGTTCGAGGCTCCCTCGATCTGTTCTGAAAACACGTCGTCGAAACGGTCGATCTTGCCACGGGCGGTCTCACATTCA
>PGXR01000150.1 GCA_002839245.1 Spirochaetae bacterium HGW-Spirochaetae-7
CGATCGAGGCGGAACGGGCAGCGGGAGCGACAGGTCGAGCCCCTTCGAATCGAGCCTTGCCGCACGACTCGTTCGCGTGACGGTCTTTCGTTCCGTTGCCTTGAGCCGCGCCCTGGCGATGTAGGGATTCTCCACCGTCAACGGCCCGCCAACGCAACCGGCCGGGCAGGCAAGCGCCTCGATGAACTCGACATCCTTCATCTTGCCGTTTTCCAGAGCTTCCATGACTCCGATGACGTCGGCTATGCCGCTGACGCTTATGGCTCGCGGAAGGCCCACCGCGTCGCTCTCGCCGTCGCTGTGGGCCCAGCTGACGCCGCGGGAACCTGCGACGGCTATCGGCCGCTCCGCTACTCCGGGCAGGACGTTGAGCAGGGGCAGATAGATATCCCTGATTGCCAGGACCCCGTCGACCGCGGATCGTTGGAGGCCCTGCGGATACCTCGATACCGTTACTTTGCCGGCGCACGGTGAAATGAAAAAGACTCCTACGTCGGTGCGCCCGGGATAGAGCCGTTCCCTGACCATCCTGGCCGCGGCTTCCATGGGAGACATCACGGGTACAAGCCTGTCGAGCAGGCTCGGAAACCGTACCTGCAGAAGCTTGACTACCGCGGGGCACGCCGAGGAAATCCATGGCCCCCCATCTCCGGCAGTCGCAATCCATGCCGCAGTGGCGTCGGCGACCAGTTCGGCGGCAAGAGCCACCTCGACAATATCGGTGAATCCCAGCTCGAGAAGCCCGCACAGTATCCTGTCGACAGAAAATCGCTCGTCGAATTGGCCGTAGAGCGTGGGCGCTGGAAGGGCGACGCGAACGGCATAGCACCCGAGCGCAGACAACGGATCGGACACCGCCTTCTTGGCATTGTTGGGGCAGGTCCGTATGCACTCGCCGCAATCTACGCAGCGTTCGTCGATGATGAAAGCGCGCGCCTTGCGGACACGTATGGCCTCCGTCGGACAAAACCGTATGCAGGTGGTGCAGCCCTTGCACTCGTCGGGGTCGAGCGTCACCGAATGAAACGTCTGGCCGTTCATTTTTGGGCAACCCCGCCCAGGTTGACGACGATGGTTACCGTCGTACCCTTGCCGGGCGTGGAATCGATATGAAGCTCGTCGGCGTTCCGTTCCATGTTCGGCAATCCCATCCCGGCGCCAAAACCCATCTCGCGTATCCAGGCCGGAGCCGTCGAGTAGCCTTCGCGCATGGCCAGTTCCAGATCCGGTATGCCTGGGCCACGATCCGCCATCGTGATGACGACGCGATCGGGGCTGAGTTCCGCAGTAGCCACGCCGCCGCCGCCGTGGATGACCATGTTCATTTCCGCTTCGTACATAGCCACCGCGGTGCGCTTGATGGCGCCAGGGTCTACGCCGAGCCTGCCCAAGGCACGCTTGACCTCCGCGCTTGCCTTGCCGGCAAGGGACAGGTCAGCCCCCGGAACATCGTAACACAGCTTCATTCCGGGTCAACGGATCTCGCGGGTACCGCCGCCACGGATGCCGGCCTCGTACAGTCGGCCGCAGGCGAGGAACATCGAGTACTTCGTCGCGATGACGGCCATGCCGTTGCGCTGAGCCTCGGCTATCATGTCCTTGGGCGGCATCTTGCCGCGGACGAACACCACGACGCGAATATCCATCAGGTCGGCCGTCCGAATCGACTGCGGATTCACGAGGCCGGTCAGAAGTACGACGTTCTCCTTGACGAAAGCCATGACGTCGCTCATCAAGTCCGCTCCGCAGGCAGCCTCGATATCGACGTCAAGCATATCCTCTCCGGTGAGCAGTATTCCCTCGAGCGCGGCTACTATGTCGCGTACCTTCATCCAATGCCTCCCGGGCGCCGGGTCGGCGCGGACGCAGTTTACCATGTACCGGTATCATCAACAAGGTTGTTCGCCTTCGGCGGTCGCCTTCGGCGGTCGCATTCGGCCGGCATTTGCATCCAGGCGTCATTACGCGCTAAAGCCCGCAAACCAGACGCCGATAAGCGTAGTGTAGGCTGTCGGGGAATGGGTGCGAAGCGAACGCGCGATCGCCCAGGCTCATTTCCTTTCGCCTTCATTCGGTTCACGTTCACGGGTGCGGCCCGGGGAAGCGTACCGGAGAAATCGACACATGTATTTCGGCACGGATGCCGAGGCGGCCGTTGGCCGTCGCTTCTATGGAAAGGAGATCGGGTTATGATAATCAATCACAACCTCAGTGCGATGTTCGCCAATCGCTCTCTAGGGGTCACGAACGGTAGCGTCGAGAAGAATATGGAGAAGCTCTCGTCAGGTCTGCGGATCAACCGCGCCGGCGACGACGCTTCCGGTCTCGCGGTATCAGAGAAGATGCGGTCGCAGATCAGGGGCCTGAACCAGGCCTCCAAGAACGCGGCCAACGGCATCTCGTTCATCCAGAGCACTGAAGGTTACCTCCAGGAAACGCAGGACATAATCCAGCGCCTCCGAGAACTTGCCGTACAGTCCTCCAACGGAATCTATTCCGCGGAGGACCGCATGCAGATCCAGGTCGAGGTTTCCCAGCTCGTCGATGAAGTCGATCGTATCGCGAGTCACGCCCAGTTCAACGGCATGAACGTCCTCACTGGTCGTTTTGCCCGCGAATCGGGCGAGAACATCGTCACGGGCTCGATGTGGTTCCACATCGGCGCCAACATGGACCAGCGTGAGCGTGTCTACATAGGCACGATGACCGCGAAGGCCCTCGGCGTCAAGAACGTCGGCGATGACAAGATCCTGTCCCTGTCCGATCCGGACAGCTCGAACAGGGCCATAGGAACCCTTGATGCTGCCCTCAAGCAGGTCAACAAGCAGCGCGCAGACCTGGGAGCCTATCAGAACAGGCTCGAGCACGCAGTACGCGGCATCGACATCGGCGCGGAGAATCTCCAGGCCGCCGAGAGTCGCGTCCGCGATGCGGACATGGCCAGCGAGATGGTCGAGTTCACCAAGAACCGTATCCTCGCGCAGGCCGGAAACGCCATGCTCGCCCAGGCCAACCAGAAAACCCAGCAGGTCCTACAGCTTCTCCAGTAGGCCGCAACCGCGCGGACGTGACGGGGACCGCCCACTCTCGGGCGGTCCCTTCTTTCAGCAGCTTAGCTTGAACGCCTGATAGCCTGCGCGTATAATGCCCGGCGCCATGGAATACAGCCACCGCGACGTTCGCGAATCGATCCTCGAGCGCATCTTCCCCGATCTCCGCTTCGGCGGCGATCCGGATATCGACCGCTACTTCGACCTCCGCTCTTCGGGCAGGATGCTAGACGCGCTTTCCGTATACAGCTCCAGGCTGAGACCCCGCTACCCGGACGACGCCAAACGCATCGTCCTCCTCAAGCTTTACCGGACCAGGTCTCCGGCCTTCGCCGAATTCCTCCACGGGCTCCTCATGGAGCGGGCCGACGATATCATGGCCAGGATCCAGAAGAATATCGACGCCATGGTCGGCCCCCTGTCCGGCATTTCGATGAGAAACACGTACGCGGTGCTCAAGTCCGTCGAACGGATAGCCAGGTTGTTTCCTGACGACCCGGACACGGCACGCCGCATGGCCTGGGATCATGCCGACTTCGCGAAGATGCTGGGCTACAGGGCGGATGAAACAAAACAGGCAGCCTTCCTCCTGGGCGAGTTCTACGACCAGTCCGCCGTCGACAACGACGTACCGACCGATTTCATCGCGGCGAGTCAGGCGGCCGAGGAATCCAGGCGCGAGCGCGAAGCGGAAACGAAGAATTTCTTCGACCTGTCCAGGATTGAATTCGACGCCTCGGACATACGCCGCATCGAGATACCAGCGGGTCTGGAACGGGACGAGGACCTGGTGCTGGCCTGGTGCCACAAGTACTGGCTTCGTGTCGACGATCCCGCGTTCGAGCGCATCGTCTGGCTGTACTCCAAGAAACTCGGTACCAAGCATTACGAAGTCTTCAAGGCCATCAAGACAGGAAGACGCAAGAAGTACCAGGACGACGACATCCTGTCCATGGTCGCCACCACCATAGCCACGAGGTACAGCTACACGGTCCAGGGCGACCTGTACATGCAGGCAGCCTGGCGCACCATCAAGGCAGGCCTGTACGGTCAGCTCGCGGCGCAGCGGATTGCCGCGCGCAACGCCGATCCGGCAAGGCAAGAAAGCCTTCCCGCGAGTACAGCGCTTCCCGTCGAACCGGCATCGACCAAGATCGTCTTGACGAAGCCAGCCGCTCCATCGCTCCGCCGCGCTCCAGCCGCTCCAGTCGCTTCGTCGTTGCGGATTCAAGTACACCCGCACGCACCCATGCCTGAAATCAAGGCGGCCGGTTCAATCAGCGACAGGATCAAGCGCCTTTCGGGCCGAGCCTACGATGTGTACAAGGATATTTTCCTGTCGAGGGTTCGAATCCACATCCGTGACGCGCTGCAGCAGGGCCGGACCAAGCCAGGAAGCGTCTTTAGCGACGATGCCAACGAAGCAGAGAATGCCGTCTACGAATTCATCGAGCTGAACTACTCCAACGCGTACCTGGATTGGCCTTCTTCGAAGCATCGGGTCAAGGTAGCGGAGCTGGGTTTTACCCTGGAAAAGCTCGACGACATCATCGAGGCCTGCTACCTGAGGATAGACGCCTAGAGCGGAACCCGTCCCCGGAACGAACGAGCCAATGTCAGCCTGTCGGCGTACTCCAGGTCGCCGCCCACCGGGATGCCCGTCGCAAGCCTCGTCACCCGGGCGTTCGAGCCTTCGAGCACCTTCTTCAGGTACAGCGCCGTCGTATCGCCTTCCACAGTCGGGTTTGTCGCGATGACGACTTCGGAGACGGCTTGATCTCGAACCCTGTCGAGGAGTCGGTCGAGCTTGAGCGCTTCCGGGCCGACGCCGTCCAGCGGCGACAGCAAGGCTCCCAGCACGTGGTAGACTCCCCGGTACTCTCGCGAAGCCTCTATCGTCATCACGTCCTGCGCCTGTTCGACGACGCATATGACCGTCTTGTCGCGGACAGGGGAGCTGCATACCGGGCAAGGATCCTCCTCGGTATACGAGCCGCAGGTAGAACAGAACCTCACCTGGTTTTTCAGCGCGCCGATGCGCTCGGCGAGCAGCGCTGCGTATTGGTCGTCAGATTTCAGGATATGGAAAGCGATCCTCGCGGCGCTTTTCCTGCCGATGCCGGGCAGGCGAGCAAGGATGCCGACCAGCTCTTCGAGCGCCTTCAAGCGCCGAGCCCTCCGAAGCCCGCCAGCGGGCCCAAGGACCGGGCGACATCTGCCTGCAACGCTTCGCGCACCCTGTAGACCGCGTCGTTGTGCGCCGCCTTCACCAGGTCCTGGAGCAAGCCAGGCTCGTCAGGATCTATCGCCTCTGGCGCTATCTCCAGGGCGAGCATGTCCATCGTTCCGTTAAGCGTCACTCTGACCATTCCACCGCCAGAGGATCCAACCACGCTTATGGCGGCCATCCTCGCCTGCGCTTCCTGGGCCTGCTTCTGGAGGGCTTGCGGATCCTTGAGCATCTTCATCATGTCATTCAGGTCCATGCTTCACTCCGTTCACTCGTCGTCATGATGCTCGCCTTTGAGCCTGACGGGACGGGGTTCCTCCACGCGTCGGCCGCGGAAGACCTTCTCGACAATTCCAACCTGATCGGCAGGCCCGTCGTCGCCGTCATCCTTGTCGTCGTCGCCGTCTTCACCCTTCGGTTCGGGAGCCTGCCTGGGCGCCGGTTCCGCCGACCGCGGCTCTATGCGCAAAGGCCGGCCGGTGATCTCGAGGGCCTTCTTGGCGAGCAATCCCGCATCCGCAAGCACGGCACCCGCGTCGTAAGCGTTGGCGCACGGTATCACTAGTTTGTCCCCGTCCACATGCCACGCTCCGGAGCGCTCGATGCATGTGGAGAGCACGACCCGTCCCTTGCCGACGGCGGTGATCATAGCCGCCTTCAGTGAAACGGTATCGACGCCATCAGCCTTCGGTTCGGTCGCAAGCGCAGTCGGTGCTCTCCCCGGGTCCAGTGCCGCAACGAAAGCGGTCTCAGGAACGGGCGAATGTCCCCTCAGCAAGGCGCCGATTGCGGCTGCACCGGTAGCGCTGCCATCGGCGATGGCGGACTTCATGGCTGCAATAGTTCTGGCAAGATCGGCGGGAGGCACATACTCGCGGATGGCGCACATCCGCGATACTGCCAGCTCCAGCTCCCAACGCGGGTTTACGCTGTAACGCATGTTCCGGTACAGCTCGAAGAGATCCGCCAGCATCCGTTCCAGCCTGGGGGCGTCAATCCCTGCCGTTAGGTCACCAGGAAACGAGGCCAGGGTCGCCCCAAGCAGCGACTCCTTCTTTACTCCGCTGGCGATGAACAGGAGCGACCTGGTATAGGACACGGTGTCTGCGGCGAATTGTTCCACCGACACTCCCGAACCGAGAATCGTGTCGAGCAGCTCGAGCGCGGCCTTGCGGTTGCCCGCCAGGCAAAGGCTCATCACGGCTCCCATGCGTTCGCCACCGACCAGGCCGAGCTTGTCCCTAATCTTGGCCTCGGTTATGCAACCATCGGAAAAGGCGGCGACCTGGTCAAAAAGCGTATACGCATCGCGCATCGAGCCTGTCGCTTCGCGGGCAATCCACAGCAATGCTCCTTCGTCCGCTTGCACGCCGACTTCACCGGCAGCGTTTCTGAGGAGCCTGAGTATCACGTCGAGCGTGAATAGCCTGAAATTGAAGTGCTGGCAACGGCTTTTTATGGTCGCCGGAACCTTGTGGAGCTCGGTCGTCGCGAAAATGAAAACAATGTATGGCGGCGGTTCCTCGATGGTCTTGAGAAGCGCATTGAAAGCGCTGTTCGACAGCATGTGCACTTCATCGATGATGTATATCTTGTACTTTGACGAATTGGGCGGGAAGAGGACCTCGTCCTTGATCTGCCTTATGTTCTCTACTGAGGTATTCGACGCTCCGTCTATCTCGATGACATCCATCGACGAGCCGCGAGTTATGGAAACGCATGAATCGCATACGCCGCACGGCTCCGCGCTCGGTCCTTGTTCGCAATTGAGCGACTTTGCCAGGATCCTGGCCGTACTCGTCTTGCCGCAGCCCCGCGGGCCGGAGAACAGGTACGCATGAGCGATGCGCCCGCTCGCTATCGAGGCTCGCAGCGTCGCGGACACGAAGTCCTGCCCGGCCAGATCATCGAATGTCTGAGGGCGTTTTCGCGTTGCTGTAATCTCATAGGGCATTCAAGGAAGATAGCATGGAGAATAGCGGTAGGCAATACGTACGGGGAATTCCTCAAGCGCTCGTAGCCAGGCTTGCTACGGCACAGCGCTCATCCGCTTACCGTTGCTTCCTTCCGGACCTGGCGGAGTTGGGCGGCGGACGCTAGCGTAGGGCCTGGCTACCAGCGCTCGAAAAAAACGGAGAGAGGGGGATTCGAACCCCCGGTGCCTTGTGAGCACGCACGCTTTCCAAGCGTGGACCTTAAACCACTC
>PGXR01000151.1 GCA_002839245.1 Spirochaetae bacterium HGW-Spirochaetae-7
ATCATGGCGGTCTCCTTCTCGAAGGATGATCGCTTGGATTTGTAGTTTCGAAAATATGGGGTGAAATTGACGCTTACAAGGCAAGCGCTGGCTACAATCCAGAGAAGCGTCCCTACGCCGTCTTCGACTGGGACAACACCATGGTCTTCCTCGACATCGAGGAGGCGACCTTCATCTATCAGTTGAAGAACCTGCGGTACGGCGCTACGCCCGAGCAGATGAACGCCGCATTGCGCAAGGACATTCCCGCATCGAATTTCATCGCCGCATACAACAACGCGGCCGGCCAAGCGCTCAATATCGACCTTGTGGCGACCGACGCGGCCGAGAGCTACGCCTGGATCTACAACAACTACAAGGGGCTCAAGGGTTCGATGCCCATCGAGGAGATCAGAAAGAGTCCCCATTACATGAATTTCATAACCAAGACGCGCTATCTGTACGACGCGATAGGCGATACCTTCGACGTCTCGGTTTCGTATCCGTGGGTGCTGTACCAGTTCGCCGGCATGAACGAGGCGCAGGTGCGCAAGCTCGTCTCCGAGACCGTCGAATGGCAGGCCTCGCAAGCTGTCGAAAAGGTCAAGTGGACAAGCCCCGACTCCCTGCCCGGAGTCGCCGGCGTCGTGTCGGTCAGCTGGAAGAACGGCTTGCGGCTCCTTCCTGAAATGCAGGACCTCTACCGGGCATTCCGCGAAGCCGGAATCGACATCTGGATATGTACCGCATCGTTCGTAGACGTGGTAAAGGAAATATCCTCGAGTCCCCGATACGGTTACCTCAGCCCGGAGGATCGGGTAATAGGAATGGAACTGGAGCGCGACCCTGCCGGCCTAATCCAGGTCGAGTTCAGGCGCGGCTACGACCAGACCCAGGGAAAAGGCAAGACCAAGGCCATCGAGCGCTTCCTCGTCTCCAAGTACGGCTACGGGCCGATCTTCGTTGCCGGCGACAGCGAGGGCGACATGAACATGATGCAGGACTTCAGCGACACCAAGCTGGTGCTGATCATCAACCGGCTCAAGGGAAAGGATATCGCCACGCTCTCGAAGCAGGCATTCGAGTCATACGGCAAGCCCGATGCTAAAGTCATACTCCAGGGCCGTAACGAGAACACCGGATTGTTCGTGCGCTCCCAGGCAAACGTGAAATTCGGAGGCAGCGAAGGCCAGGTCCTGAAGTAGGAACCATCTGAAAACCATCTGCCGGGGAGGCGCCTCTGACAAGGGCGCCTCCTTTCCGCTACCATCTGAAATCGCGGCCTTCGGGTTGCCAAGCCTTGCGATGCCCGCATCTCAGCCTCCGTGTCAATCCGGAGGCGTACCTGCAGATGAGGGGCTGAATCTCATCGATAATGAGCGTAGTGCCTCGAGGAACCCGTCGGGATTGCCGGGCGCCGCTTCCGCCGATGAGCTGGCATCCAGCGACAGGATATCGACCGGTTCTGTCGCGGACGGGTTCTACCCCTCCATCACGGCTACCCGCTTCTCAGCGTAGCGCGGGTAGGCGGCGAGCAACGCCGCGAATGCCCCTGCGGGCACGGCGCCGAACCACAACGCGAAGGCTCCCGGCCCCAGCGAGAACCTGAACGACAGCCAGCCCGAGCCGCCGAGCAGGGCCATCGCCCCCAGCATGGCGATGACGGCGTTGGGGTTCTGCTTCATCGCAGCTATCGGATTGTCCCATGACAGGCGGGGGTTGGCGGTGTCGAGCCAGAGTCCCAGCATATTGAACAGCGACGATAGCGACAGCGCGACCGCTCCGCCGGAAAGGACGGCTCCAGCTCCGAGCCGCATCGCAACCGCGACCAGGCCGACGCCGATGGCGCTGCCGAAAAAGCCGAAGGCAAGCGCGTGGCCCAGCTTGGCCATCATGTACGAGCTCGGCTTTACCGGAAGGCTCTTCATGAACGGGAGGGCCTTGGCGTCACGCGACACGGCCGTGCAGGCGATGCTCGTACCCGAGCCCAGGAACGCTCCCGCCAGCCCCGCGATCACGGCGCCGAGCCCTCCGTCGAACAACGCCCGGAGACCCGCAAGGTCGGGATCAGAGAACAGCGTGTCCTTCTGCACGACGAACATGATGCCGAAGATTACCGGCATCAATATGATTATGAATGGCCCGTTAAGCAGGTACATGGGTTCGCGGTTCATCATGTCGAACTCCCGCTTGACCAGGGCAAGGAACGGGTTGCCGGCACGGATCCGCCTGGCTATGAAGGCGCCCGCGCCTGAACGGCTCAGCTTCCTGACGTGCGACTCGTTGAAGCCTACGAGGCTCCTCGCGTACGCCCCGGACAGGAAGAAGGCGGCGAGCGCCGGGCCGATCGCGCATGCCGCGACCAGTTCGAGCATGGCTACCAGCGCGCCCGGCGACACCGGGTCCGACATCGCCCGCCAGGCGAGCAATGCTGGCGGATATGCCTGCCCTATCCTCGACACGAGGGAATCGGGTCCGGCGGCCGCCGAGGCGCGGGCGGCGGGATCGGCTACGGGCGGCATCATCTTCTGGAAGTACAGGTTGAACGCGAGTCCGAAAACGAGGCCGAGCACTCCGGCGATTATCATGATGGTCCTCTTGTTCTTGAGGAACCTTGAGAGCGACAGAAGCGGTATCTGGATCATGTAGCAGGCTGCCAGGGCGGGCAGCGGCAGGAGAAGTGCCGCGAGCGTACCCCACAGGTAGAACAGCGGGTTCGGCCCTTCTTTCAACCCGAAAATGACCATCGCTGTCGTCATGAAGAACAGCGAGAATGCCGCCTCCGAGATATAGACCGCCACGAACTTCGCGGCGAACAGCGCGCGCGGCTGGATGGGCATAGAAAGGAGCTGGAGCTCCATGTCGTTCAGGAAGTAGGTCGACAGCGCCGTCATGAAACCGACGACGAGGGTCAGCATGGTCGCCATCACCGCGGCGTTAAGTACGAGCAAGCCCTGCAAGCCGATCATCGAAAGGCCCTGGTACAGGTTCAGGTTCAGCATGACGAACAGGTACGCGAAGTTGCCGACCGCGAGGATGGCAAGCGCGCCGACGCCGACCGCTTTCAATGCCGGTTTAAGCCCGGGCCTGGAACCCGCGATCGTACCCGGCGACTTCTTGCCTGGCAAATTGTAGAAGCTCTTCACGTAGAGCTTAACGAGGCTCCAGAAGACGCTCATGCCCCGGCCTCCGCTTGCTCGTCGACCAGCTCGAGGAAAAGGCTCTCGAGCGATCCGTCGGCGCCTTGCATCTCCTTGAGTTCCTCGAGGGTGCCGGTAAAGACGATTCTTCCTTTGTTGATGATTGAAAGCCTGTCGCACAGCTTCTCCGCCACCTCCATCACGTGCGTCGAGAAGAAGACCGTCTTGCCTGCGGCAGCACGGCTACGCATCGTTTCCTTGAGGGCGAACGCCGCCCTGGGGTCGAGGCCGACCATTGGTTCGTCGAGCACCCAGTTCTGCGGGTCGGGTAGCAGGCTCGCTACTACCAGGAGCTTCTGCTTCATGCCGTGGGAGAAACTGCCGATGCTGCCCCCGAGAGCATCCTTGATGTCGAAGAGCGACGCGTATTCGGCGACGCGCGCCTGCCTGGTCGCTGTATCGACGCCGTAGATGTCCCCGACGAAGTTGAGGTACTCGGAAGCCTTGAGCCGGGCAAACAGCTCCGGGTTGTCGGTGACGTAGCCGATACGGCGCTTGGCTCCAAGCGGGTCTGCGGCGATGTCGATGCCATCCACCCTGGCCGTGCCGGAGTCGGCACACAGGACCCCGATCAGGACCTTGATGGTCGTCGTCTTGCCCGCGCCGTTAGGACCGAGGAATCCGAAGATCTCGCCGTCTTTTACTGTAATGGACAGGTCGTCGACGGCCTTGACCGCACTCTTTGCGTATGTCTTTGAAATCCCGCTCAACTCCAGCATGTCATTCTCCTTTCGGCCCTTTTTTTCGCTGCCTGACACACTCGGAAAGCAGGTACTCAATCTGGCCATTGATCGACCGGAACTCGTCCTCGGACCAGGCCGCGAGCTCGCGCCACAGCGTGGGAGAAAGCCGCAGCAGCAGCTGTTTCTTGTCAGTCTCCTTGCCTGCGGCCATCGCCCCCCCCGCCGTCAGTAGATGGACCCGGAATTGAACACCGGCGAGACGTCCTTGTTCGAGCACAGGACGACGAGCAGGTTGCTCACCATGGCCGCTTTCCGCTCCTCGTCGAGCTCGACGATGTTGTTGGCGCTCAGCTTGGCCAGCGCCATTTCCACCATGCCTACCGCGCCTTCGACGATCATCTGCCTGGCGGCGATGATGGCGGAAGCCTGCTGGCGCTGGAGCATCGCCGCCGCAATCTCGGGAGCGTACGACAGGTGCGTGATACGCGCCTCCAGGATCTCGATGCCTGCGACGGCGGCCTTGAGCTGGATCTCTTCCTTGAGGCGCTGCGCCACTTCCTGGCTCGAGCCGCGCAGGGAGGTCTCCCCCTCTTCGTCGGGCAAGTCGTACGGATACAATCTGACGATATTGCGCAGCGCGGAGTCGCACTGGATTGACAGGTATTCCGTGTAGTTGTCGACATTGAACACGGCTTTCGTCGGGTTGACGATCTTCCAGATGACCACGATGCCGATGACGATGGGGTTTCCCAAGGCATCGTTGATCTTCTGCCTGTCGTTGTTGAGGGTCATCGCCTTGAGGGAAATAGTCCGGGCCGGAGCCTTGCCTCCCGCGATCCCGGCCGCTCGACCGACGGCTGCGGTCTTGTCACCCACCGAGGCTGAAGACAGATCGACCGTCCCTGCGGGGCGCACCGCCGCCGCGAACGGGTTGACGAAGTACATGCCGGCGATCCTCAGGCATCCGTGGTACTTGCCGAAAAGCGTGAAAACGATAGCCTCGTTCGGCTTGAGCACCTTTATTCCCGCGAATCCCAGCGGGCTGAGGATGCATAGATACGCCAATCCGCCGACGAGACCCGCGATCCGGATCGGTGTCACTCCATCTCCGTCCATGGCGATGGCGCAGGCCAGCACCAGTCCGGCCGCGCCGAGCGAAAGCAGAAGGTTCAGGACCAGCGCCGCCAGGCCCCCGGTGTGCCAGGGAGAGCGCTCCGTTTCACCTGGGATCTCGGATGATACGACAGTAGCCATTGAATTCTCCTTCTCGCGAGCGTCGTTCCGTCGAACGTCGTTTGCGATATCATAATGATATCATATTGATAATACCATCATTCTGGTAAAATTCAAGTACTTCGAATGTTTTTCGGGACCGGCCCTTGCCGGGTACCGGCCGCTTCGATACCGGAAAAGGCGGCGTCTATCAGCCGCCGCGACAGGCTCCCGTGCATCGGGATCGGCGGATGGTCGTCGGGGCCGAACCAGCCTGCCTCGGCTATCTCTACGCCGTCCGGCGCCAGCTCTCCCGATTTCCATTCCGCCGCGAAGCCGACCATCAGCTGGTCGGGGAAGGGCCATGGTTGGGATCCCAGATAGTCCCCCGGCTCGACCTCAACCGAGACTTCCTCGCGCACCTCGCGCCGTATGCAGCCCTCGAAGGTCTCCCCCGGCTCAACGAAGCCGGCCAGTATGCTCCAGGTGCCGGCCTTGTTCGCCGCGTTGCGCGCGAGGAGTATCCGGTCGCCTTTCCTGACGACGGCGAGCACCGCCGGGGACAGGCGCGGAAACGACAGGGCGCCGCAGGCCGGGCATTGCCTGGCCTGCTCGTCCGCCTTGTCGCCGTTTGGCGCTCCGCAGCGGCCGCAGAACCGCGTCGAGGTCCGCCAGTTGACGAAGGCAATCGCGCGCGCGGCTCCGAGCCACTCGGCCTCGGGCAAGGCTCCGATGACGCCGCGGAACGGCAACCATTCCCAGCCGGCCGGCGCATCGACGCCCGCGGGATACGCTTCGGCCGCGGACCCGTCGGCGAACGTCAGCCGCTCGGCCGGTTCCCCCAAGGCATCAAGCCGCAGCCCGGCCGAGTCGAGCGCGAGGGTATCATGACCGGCTGCCCCGCCCCGCCGGACGAGGATCTCCCCGCCGCGGAAGCAGAATCGGTGCGAACCGCTCATTCGACCGACTTCGCCTCTCCATAGAACCTGACGTACTCGTTCTTCTTGCCCGCGTGTTTCCTGCAAACCGCGATGAGCCGGTCCAGCTCCTTGCGCTCGACGGCGTCGAGTTCGAGCGCCGAAAGCGACTCGAGCTCGGAAACCAGTTCGGGCCCCTGAAGCGCGTTGAACGAGGCGTCGGCCGTCTCGCCCGCGAAACGCAGGCAACAGCCGGCGACCTTGCCGAATTTCCTGTGGATTGACTCGAGTTCAAAAACCTCTATCAGGGGTTCTCCCTCAAGATCCTCTATCGATACGAATACGCTCATGGGGTCTCCTCGATACCGCGAGTATACGTTCCGATGGCACCAAGGTAAAGCGTGGCGGCCTAAACGTCGGCCTCCGCCGAAGCCCATAATTGCCGGCAGTATGCCAGGGTGTCCTTCCTTGAACCGGCAGGAAGGGAAATCACGCCCGCATAGTCGATGATTCCGAGAGCCTTGAAAAAAGCCAGGTAATCGTACCGGTCGCTTGCCCGAGGCGGGCTCGAAGTCTCAGGAACTTCCGGGTTCTCGACATGGATGTGCGCGATCTTCTGACGGTACTTCGACAATTCCGTCAAATCGGCATGAAGCTCTACCAGGTCCCGAGGGCTGAACATCATCGACAGATTGTGCTTGCCGATCAAGGCGATGCAGGCATCCATCTCGTCGAGCGAATTCAGGAAATTGGTACGTCTCGGCCCCAAGGGTTCCAGGCAGACGGTGATGCCGAATTGTTCGGCGATTCCGCAGAGGATGAACATGAACTGGTAGAAATGTTCCTTGGAGGTTGAAATATCGCCTTCGACGGGAAGCAGCCTTGCACGGCCATCGCCCCATACCAGCGTCCTGCACCCAAGTTCCGAAATCCTGCGTACGGCGGTATTAAGGTATTCCGTCCAGAGGTAGGTGTTGAATCCCTGTTCCGTCACCTGGACGTTTCTCGGCAGAGGCGCTTCGAACACCTCGAATGAAACGCCGGTCGCAAGCAGGCGGTTCCGTTCGGCCTGGAAACCTGCGTCATCCCATGCCATTACGGCGTCCACCGTTAGCTGGACGCGATCGAATCCAGCCGCGCGCGCATCGTCCAGTTCGGAGAGTGATCGTATTCGGATACTCCAGCGAATACTCATGCAATCGCTCCCTTCAGGTGCTCAACAGATTGACGAGGGCTTCCAGTGCGAGAATGTAGCTTTTCTTCCCGAACCCGCCGATGACTCCGACGCAGACCGCCGCTATGACGGACTTGTGCCTGAATTCCTCCCGGGCGTACACGTTGGAGATGAACACCTCGACGCAAGGCACCAGCATCGCGCCGATGGCGCTTCGGAGCGCGTAGCTGTAATGCG
>PGXR01000152.1:0-2548 GCA_002839245.1 Spirochaetae bacterium HGW-Spirochaetae-7
AACGCCGGTACTGCTCGACGAAGGCAACGCGCGCGACCTCGTCCGCGGAGTCCAGACGCTGCGCAAGGATTCAGGCCTGGCCGTTACCGACCGCATCGAGTTGTCGGTCCACGGCAGCGATGACCTGAGGCGCGCGTTCGACGCGTTCGGCGACTTCGTGGCGGGCGAAACACTGGCCGTCTCGCTTCGCTGGGAAGCCGTAGACGGGATGACGGCGATAGAATCAGGTGAACTTGCCTGGCAGGTGGCCCTGAAAAAGTCCTG
The DNA here is from genome assembly GCA_002839245.1 of Spirochaetae bacterium HGW-Spirochaetae-7. GTDB lineage: Bacteria > Spirochaetota > Spirochaetia > Treponematales > UBA12059 > SZUA-370. Next base: position 265 of record PGXR01000152.1, read on the forward strand.
ACAGGCACAGCGTTCTACATTGAATCCAGCTAGCCGCTCCGGATGTCCCGGGGCGGCTTATTCCCTTGACACTACTATCTTCAAGTAGTACTCCTACCGTAGGAGTATTACCATGACCATCACAGAGAAGGGACAAGTGACGATTCCCCAGGAGATTCGCAAGGCCCTCGGCCTCAGGCCCGCCAGCGAGGTGGAGTTCGTGCTTGAAGGCGACCACGCCATCCTCCGGATCAAGGAGCGCCCCGATGCGGTCGCGGAGCGACTGGCCAGGTATAAAGGAGCCGCGACGAGTGGGATGAGCACCGACCAGATCCTTGCGCTGACCCGTTCATGAACGCCATCCTGATCGACTCGAGCGTCGTCCTCGACATTTTCACCGCCGATCCCGAGTTCTACCTGCGTTCGCTGTCCAGCCTCGCCGCGTGGGGGGCCAGAGGCGACCTGCTGATCGACGACATCGTCTATGCCGAGGTATCGGTCGGCTTTTCCCGCATCGAGGAACTGGACGAAGCGCTCTACGGCGCGGGCTTCCTGGGCGCGCCCATCCCGAAGGAGGCGCTTTTCCTCGCGGGCAAGGCCTTTCTCGCCTACAGAAAACGTGGAGGTACGAAAATAGCTCCCATGCCCGACTTCATCATCGGGGCCCATGCCGCCGTGGCGGGGATACCGCTCCTGACGCGCGATCCGTCACGGATCAGGCACGCTTACCCCGGTCTCAGGATCATTGAACCGTAAGCGTCGACGGCAATCGTTGCCCGGCGACAATAATCGTGGTAATTTTAGAAAATTAAGATTTTTTTCATTATTTAAAACGATTGTGGCAATTACGGCAGCTCGTTCCATGCATGGTGCATGGATGCGGCTGTGAGATATTTCAATACAATGGAGGTACGAATGACGATACGAAAACTGTCGATCTTCGGCTTGGCCGCGCTCCTGCTCCTTGGAGCCTGCGCGACCAAACCGCCCGCCGCGCCAGAGCCGGAACCGGTCGCGATAGCCCCGGTGGAACCGGCGCCAGCGCCAAAAGCGCCTGAAATCAGCAAGGAAGAGCTCGACGCGCTCCACGGCCGCGTTCTCGCGCTTCGCAAGGAGGCCTTCGGTCTTGGCCTCAAGGACCTCATGGCCGCCGAATACTCGGTTGCGGAAACCCGCTATGTCGCGGGCAAAACCGCCCTCGACGCTGACGACAGGCCGACCGCCAGGACGGAACTCGGCGCAGCCGAGCCCCTGTTCGCCGACCTGGTCGCCAAGGGCGCGGTCAAGGTCGCCGGCATGAGAAAAGCCGATGCGTCGGCCGCCCGCGACAGGGCCATGAAGGAGGACGCCGGAAACCTCTCCGCGGATTCGCTCGCCGTGGCCGACGCGCTGCTCGCCGCCGGCAATACCGCACTGGCCGCAGGCGATGCCAAAGCCGCCATCGCCGCCTACACCAACGCCGCTACGGCTTTCGATGCCGTCGAGAAGCGCTCCACGGTGGTGACCGTGCGCAACCGCGTCGACGAGCTCCTGTTCGGGCCGATGGACTCGGGCAACTACGAGCTTGCCGGCCGGAAGTTCGCCGCCGTCGATACCCTGTTGGCGACTGATCCGGATGCCGCCGGGGACAGTGCCGCCGAGGCATTGCTCAGGTACCGGCTGGTACTGGCCAAGGGTTGGGAACTTGTCGCCGGCGGGAAGCGTGACGACGCGCAGCGGTACAAGACCGACTCCGAAGGCATCAAGGCGCAGGTCGCCGTCAAGGGAGCCTATGCCGAAGCCAAGGCCGTCTGGGACACCGCCGCCGCCGCGTACGCATCGGGCAACCACGAGGCTGCCGCGGCCCTCTTCGAGCAGGCACGCTCGTTGTTCATGACCGTGTATGAAGAGGCTGCCGCAAAGCGAAGCGCCGCCCAGGAGGCCATCGCCGCCGCTGCGGCCAAGAACCAGGAAAGCGAAACAATCGCCATGCAGGGTGACGTGACCATAGAAGCCAGCGCCGCCAGCGGGAAGGAGTGACCATAATGAAGAAGATCATACTGACCTTCATGGCGCTCGCACTCGTAGCGGTCGCCGTCTCGGCCCAGAGCTTTGTCGAAAACTCGTATTATACCAAGAGCATCCAACTCGAAGCCGCCGCAAAGGCAGCCTTCGACGAAGGCGAATATGACAACGCCGCTGACCTGGCGGCGCAGGCGGTGGAGAACGCCAGGCTGTCCGACGAATACGTCGCGATGATCCTGTCCATGAGGGCCGCCGACACCGCCATCGTTTCCGCCCAGGCCCGCTATGACTGGGCTACGGG
>PGXR01000152.1:2603-9836 GCA_002839245.1 Spirochaetae bacterium HGW-Spirochaetae-7
GGCTACGGGTGTCCGTGCCGATGTCCGCTTGCCCACCGCGTACGCGGGCGCCACCGCCGAGCTTGCCGCAGCGCGGCAGTCGTACAGCGCCGAGGCGTACGGCGAGGCCAAGGTCCATGCCGAGACGGTCGAAGCCTATCTGGCCGACGTGACCGATGAGGAGATACTGCCTGCGTTCTACATCGTGGAGGAGAAATCGCCACTGACCGACTGCCTATGGCGCATAGCCGAAATGCCGTTCATATACGGCGACCCGCTCAAGTGGCCGGCGCTGTACCGCGCCAACCGGGCGGCATTCCCCGATCCCAACAACCCGGACCTGATACTGCCGGGCATGAAACTGGCCATCCCGTCCATCCAGGGAGAACTCCGCGAGGGGCTCTGGACAGAAGGGCTCAAGTACCCGACCTTCCCGGCGACGAAGTAGCGCCCAGGTCCAGGCCACGACCGGCTCCAGCGGGGGCCGGTCTTTTTTGTCCTTTCGGTACTTCAGGTCCCCGGGACGGGCTGGGGTCCCGCGCCGTAGAAAGCCTTGAGGGCGGCGATCAGGTAGTCGTGGTCGTACGCGCCGGCAGTCTCCCTTGCCGAATGCATCGCGAGCATGGGCACTCCCACGTCCACGGTCCGTACCCCGAGCAAGGCTGCGCTTATCGGGCCTATCGTGGTGCCTGGGGCCAGGTCGGCGCGCATCCTGAAGCGCTGGCAGGGAACCCCGGCGGACAGGCAGAAGCCCTTGAACATCGCCTCGCCTACCGCGTCGGTCGCGTACCGCACGTTGGCGTTGGCCTTGATGGCCGGGCCGCCGTTGAGCACCGGAGCGTAGTCCTCGTCGAACTTGTCGGCCCACGAAGGGTGCCAGCCTTGCGCTCCGTCGACGGAGACGGAGAACGACCGCGCGAGCGCACGGTGGAGAGCCTCTGGGCCGGAGCCGTCGGTCAGCGCGACGATCCTCTGGACGATGTCCCGCAGGAACGACGAATCAGCGCCGCGCGGCGTACCCGAGCCTACTTCCTCGTTGTCGAAAAGTACCACCACCTGTCCATGACCGCGCGCCGGCGCGGCGGCGAAGGCCGACAGGATGGCGTGGCAGCCTTCCAGGTTGTCGATGCGCGGCGCAGACAGAAGTTCCGAGTCGTAACCGAAAACCAGCGACGGCGTGGCATCGACGAAGGCAAGTTCAGCGGACAGGATGGCGTCAGCTTCGACGCCGATTTCCGAGCCTACCGCGCGTAGCAGCCACGAAGCGCCGGCCGCCGCCGGGCCGGCTGCGGTTCCGGCCGGTCCCGCCGCGGAGACGAGGGGCAGCAGGGCACCGTTCATCGGGTACTCGATGCCCTTGTTCATTTCGCGGTTGAAGTGGATGGCGAGGTTCGGGATCACCGCTACCGGCCGACCGAAATTGACCAGGCGCTGCTCGAGTCGCCCATTGGCCATTACGACGACGCGGCCAGCCAGCGACAGGGGCCTGTCCAGCCAGGTGGAATGTATGGGACCGCCGTAAACCTCCACGGCGACGCGTTCGAGCCCCCGCGCGGCCACGGATTTCTCCAGCCTGGCACGGAGCCCGGGCGCGTCGGCGTGAGCGCCGGCCAGCGCGAAACCCGACTCCGACGGCGCGTCGTGGCCGAGCCGGAAAGCGACGAGCGAGGCGGCATCGCGCACGACGAAGTAGATGCCTCCCGGCTCGAGCGTCCAGGCGTCGCGCTCGTCGAGACGGACGGCGCCGCCGGCGTCGAGCATGGCAGCCGCGGAATCCACGGCGTGGTAAGCGGTCGGTGACGCGTCTATGAAGTCGCACAGCGACTTGGCATTCAGAGCGGGCACGGGGAACCTCCACAGGATTGCAGCCGTTCGGCGAGGCGGCGTGATTCGAAAAACGATGCGATGAGGGCGGCCCTTGTTTCCGATAGCGCGGCCGCCGCGCCGGCGCCGGCGCCAGAACGCTCCGCGATCAGCGTGTCCATGGTCGCGGACAGGCCCAGCCCGCGGTCCTTGACCAGGTGGCGAACCCTGACCAGCAGCGCTATGTCCGACTCGGACCACTCGCGGCGCCCGAACGCCGAACGTGCCGGTGACAGGATCGGCAGTTCGCGCTCCCAGTAGCGCAGCACGTGTTCGCCCAGACCCAGGAGTCGTTCGACGTCGCCGGTGCGATACGGGCCACCCACCGGCTATCCCTTGTCCAGGTCCTCGAAACGCTTGCGGGATGCCCGGAACTCGACTTCCAGCGGCACGTTCTTGAATCCCAGCTCCGAGCGCAGCTTGTTCTTGAGGTAGGACCGGTACGAATCGCCCACGAGCTCGGGCCTGGTGGCGAAGAGGGCGAAGGAAACGGGATTCGAGCCTGTCTGCACCGCGTAGCGGAGCTTGAACCGGGAACGGGGGCTCGCCGGCGGAGGCGACGACTCCACCCATTCCTGCACAGCCTTGTTGAGCCTGCTCGTCTCTATCTTCAAGTTGAGCTGGTCGAAAACCTCGACGACCGTGCGCAGCAGCTTCTCGACCCCCTCGCCGTCCCTCGCGGACAACGGCAGCACCGGCGCGTAGGCCATCTGCCCGAAGAAGAACTGCAGCTTGTCCTTGGCGGCCTCGAAGGCGTTCTTGATCCTGGGCATCTCGTCCCACTTGTTCAGTGCGAAGACCACGCCCCTGCCCTTGTCCGTGGCCAGCTTTACGATCTTCTTGTCCTGGTCCGACAGCCCTTCTGATGCGTCTATCATCAAGATGACGACATCGGCGCGGTCAAGGGTCTTGACCGCCCGGTTGACCGAGTAGTACTCGACATCCTCGGTGACCTTGGCTTTCCTTCGCATGCCGGCGGTGTCGAGGACGGTGAAGGTCTTGCCCTTCCAGACGAAGCGCGCCTCGACGACGTCCCTGGTGGTTCCCGGCATGTCGGAGACGATGGAGCGGTCTTCTCCGAGCAGCTTGTTGAGCAGGGTGGACTTGCCGACGTTGGGCTTGCCCATGATCGCGACCCGCACGTCGTCGTGCTCGTCGGATTTGCATTCAGCCTTCGACCAGTCAAGCCTGGAGACTATGAGCTCCTCGAGCTCGTCGATGTTGCGCCCGTGCTCGGCGGAAACGAAAACCATGTCCTTGTAGCCCCAGGAGGCGTGGTTCCAGGCCCTGGCGTCCCGCTCGGGGCTGTCGGCCTTGTTGATGACCAGGACGACCTTGTCGGAATAGCGCCGCAGCATGGCTGCGAACTCCTCGTCCTCCGGGGTTACGTCGACGGCGTCAAGCAGGAACAGCACGAGGTCGGCGGAAGCGATCCGCTCCCAGCTCTTCTTGGCCACGCGTTCGTCCATGTCGTTCCGGTCGATCTTGAGGCCGCCGGTATCGACGAGCAGGACTGGCATGTCGGCGCCATCCGGCGTCCACTGCGCCTCTATCGGATCCCGCGTCACTCCCGGCGTCGGATCGACTATGGCGCGGCGGGACCTGAGAAGCCTGTTGAATAGCGTGGACTTGCCCACGTTCGGTCGTCCAGCTACGGCGACCGTAGGAAGGCCGCTCCAGCGCATGCGGGGCGGCACGATGATGGTTTCGTTGTTCATGAGTTGTACAGGATACACCGGAAGGTGGCCATTGGGCTAGCCGGCGGGGGCTACTCGCTGCGGAACACCCGGTCCGCGAGGCGTCGCGCCAGGAAGGTCTCCGTCTCCTGGTGGGAAGTCAGCCTGAGCGCCTCCAGGGCGACGGTCTGGGCCTCGGCAAAGCTTATCGACCGGATGGTCCTCTTGACGTCGGGCACCGATACCGCCGACATCGAGAAGGCGTCCAGGCCGAGCCCCAGGAGTACGACGGCCGCAAAGGGGTCGCTCGCCATCTCTCCGCACATCGAGACCGGTATGCCGGCCGCATGGCCGTCGTCTATCACCCTCTTGATAAGACGGAGCACGGCGGGATGGAAAGGCTCGTGGAGGTAGGCGACTTTCTCGTTCCCTCGGTCTACGGCTATTGTGTACTGGATCAAGTCGTTGGTGCCGATGGAGAAGAAATCCACGCGCGTCGCCAGGATGTCGGCTATCAGCGCCGCGCTCGGGACCTCTATCATGATGCCGACGGGGAGATCCTCCCTGAAAGCCTGGTGACGCTTGCGGCACTCGAGCTTTGCCACCTCGAGGGCCGCGATGGCCTGGTCGAGCTCGACCGGACCGGAAATCATCGGGAACATGATGCGCGCGTCGCCATGCACGCTGGCACGAAGCAAGGCGCGCAACTGGGACTGGAACAAATCCATGTCGGAGAGGCAATAGCGTATGGCTCGCCATCCGAGAAGGGGATTCTTTTCCTCGAACACCGACAGGTCGGGGACGACCTTGTCGCCGCCGACATCGAGGGTCCTGATGGTCACCGGCAGTCCGGCCATGCTCTCGAGCACCCGGCTGTATGCCGCGTACTGCGCTTCCTCGCTCGGAGCGCGTCCCGGCTGCAGGAAAAGGAACTCGGAGCGGAACAGCCCGATACCGGTCGCGCCGTGGCGGAGGACGGATTCCGTCTCCTCCGGAACCTCGATGTTGGCCTGGATGAGGACGTCCTTGCCGTCGAGCGTCGTGGCGGGCATTTCCGCTATCGAGGCCAGGTCAAGCTCGCGCTCCGCCATCCTCTCGCGCAGGCGCCCGTAACGCTCGAACGTCTGTACATCGGGTTCGACGCGCACGTCGCCCGTCGTTCCGTCGACGATGACGACGTCGTCGTTTTTTATGGAACGGGCCCCTCCGCCCAGGCCGAGCACCGCGGGTATCTCGAATGCCCTGGCCAGGATGGCCGTATGGCTGGTCTTGCCGCCGGCATCCATGACGATGGCCTTGACCCGCTGCCTGTTCATGGAAATCATGTCCGACGGCAACAGGTTCTTCGCTATGAGGACAACGTCCGAGGCAAGGTCCGCGAGCGAGAAACGCTCCTTGAGCATCAGGTGGTTGAGGATCCTCTTCGTTATGTCGTGGACATCGACGGAGCGTTCCTGCAGCACTGGATCACCGAGGCCCTCGAGTCGCTGAACGATGGCTTGCTCGTACTGGAAGACTATCCACTCGATGTTGAGCAGGGAGCTGCGGAGCGATACCTCGATGGCGTCGTGCACTTCGGGATCGTCGAGCATCAGGAGATGCGCGTCGAAAATGGCGGCATGTTCCTGGCCCATCTCGCGGGTCGCGCGGTCGCGCATCGCCTTCACGTCGTCCTTGGCCTTGCCCACGGCGACGACGAAACGATCCCACTCGCCGTCCAGCTCACGCCCGGTAACGGCGTAACGCGGAATCATCGGCTCCTCGTCGTCGAGGAACACAAAAGCCGGTCCGCTGGCTATGCCGGGAGAGGCTGGAATGCCCTGGAGCGTTCTCATCTAGAGGAGAGGGTAGCTTAAAACCGTGGAGCTGTCAAACGAACCCGGATATCCGGAGAACCCTAGCGGAGTACCGTCATCGGGTTGATGGTCCTGCCGTTCTTGCTGACCGTAAAGTGCAGGTGCGGCCCCGTGCTATAGCCGGTATTGCCGACCAGCCCTATGACGGTCGACTGGGTGACCGACTTGCCCGCGCTGACGAGTATCTTGTCGAGATGCCCGTACATCGAGGTATAGCCCGCGTGGTGCCGCAGCACGACGTAGTTGCCCGACGTCGCCGAGTAGCCCGTGGCCGCAACCACGCCCTCCATGGCCGCGCGCACCGACGCTCCCCGCCCGGCGCCAATATCCAGGCCGGTATGGAAGGTCCTCGATCCCGAGAACGGGTCGTTGCGCCACCCGTACCAGCTGGAAACCCAGCCTCGGATGGGCCAGGAAAAGAGGTCGCCTGAAATCTCGCGTAGTACCCAGCTCGAGAGCCGGGCGTCGGGCAGGAACAGGCTCCGGCCCCCGGCGACAGGCTCGTCGTCAAGGTAATTCAGCTCCTTGATGCGGTCCTCCGATATCCCGTACGTCGCAGCCAGCGAGGCTGCGGTATCGCCTTGCTTTGCCGTGTACAGGATGCCGTTGAGCGTTGGAACCTTGAGGTACTTGCCTATCGACAGCGTCCTGGCGTTGGTGATGCCGTTGAAGGTGACGATCGAATCGGTCGACACGCCATAGCTCGTGGCGATTTCGGATATCGTGTCTCCCTTTACCACCCGGTAAACGGTATAGAAGAGCCCCTGATCCGGGGGCGGCTCGGGATTCACGGCAAGGCCGGCGGCTGCTTCGGAACCTCGCTCGTCTGCCAGGCTGACTGAGCCCATCGATTCGTTCAAGCCGATGGCCAAGCGCCGGGAGACGAATGTCGCCAGGGGAAGAACCACGGCCAGCACCGCCATCGACAGGACCAACACCTTGAAGGTGGCGAGCCTCTCTATGATTTCTACGCCTTCCACCTGTCCAGGTTCATGCTTCATTCCGGTCGACTCCGATCCCAAAATAATATTCCGTCGCCGCGGCAACCATCAGCCCGCACGATTGTAATATGGCAATTACAAAGTGTATACAAGAAAGAGCCTCAATGCGGAAGTATGATGACGTCTATCGCCACGTCGAGCTCCTTCGACTTCCCGTCGACCATGGCTTTGTCGATCTTTCCCCGCGGCAGGGGATGGGGCGGCGCGTCGCCGATGAGCACGATCAGCCTGGAGGCGGCGGACCAGTCGTAGCCGACCAGCGCTTCGTACAGCGCCTCGTAGACCGCCTCGGGGATGTCGCGGCCGCCCGCGACGCGCACCCTGGTGACGGCGGCGGTGAACGCATCCACGTCCTTCGTGAACGCCATCCTCTTGACGACGTAGTCCTCGAAATAGTCCTTATACAGCACGAGTCCGAGCCTGAATGACGAGAACCGGGCCGTCTTCTCCCTGACCATCGCTGGCAGGCTCGTCTTGACTGCCTCGATGTCGTCTGCCATGGAATCGGTCGTATCGAGGCAGATGACGAGGTCGAGTTCGTCTCCGCTTACGCCGTCGAGTATCCTGGCCAGCGTCGGCACGATGTCCGCCTCGCCCAGGGAGTATGACACGGTGCCCTTGCCCGATTCGGCGATGGACTCGAACGAGCGCAGGGTCTCGGGCATGTATATCGAGGTGTCGACCGGCTCGGGGGCCGGCGGCGCGATAACCGCGGGAGGCGGCTCGATGGCCGGGAGCGCCTTGGGCTCGGGACGCGGAAAGGGTTTCTGGGTGACCGCTATCCGGTACGGGTTGTCCAGGAAGCGGCCGCTGTAATCGGAATAGGGTTTGGCGAAGGTCCTGATGTTTATGAAGGTG
>PGXR01000153.1 GCA_002839245.1 Spirochaetae bacterium HGW-Spirochaetae-7
GGTAGGACTCGAACCTACGACCTCCGGGTTATGAGCCCGACGAGCTGCCAACTGCTCTACCCTGCGTCGATGTTGGGACGAATATACAGAAAACGATAAAGAATGTCAAGAGACTACACTATCCGAGGAGATAATTGGCCGAGTTCAAACCTTACCGTATTCAACTATATCCAGTCCGGGGATGTCGGAAAAATCCTTGGCATTCCTGGTCAATAGCGATATACCATGCTGGATGGCTTGTGCGCCAATCCAAAGGTCCTGGATCCTGTGTTGCGTGGCTCGGCCGGATTTGGCCAGGCTGTGCACAAGCGGACCCAGAATCAGCCCTGTTTCTTCAGTGATATGCAGTACTGGCTTCTTGCGAAGCCGGTTGAGCGCTGCCTGGCGTTTAGTCTTGATTCCAGGGTCAGGCGAGTTTTCAACGCCGTAAGCCAGTTCCGCCATGGTTACCGGCGAAAGGTAAACGGGTGCTTTCCCTGTGTATCGCTCCACGTCAGCAGGAGATATGCGGCCTCGCTCAACATCGACCCAGATACAGGTGTCAATCAACCAGCCCATGGATCTCTCAATTCAGGAATGTGCGAACCGGGAATCGTGGAATCCTCGAGCCATCCGGTAGCCGCATCCTCTGGCAGGGTCTGGTACAGATCGCCCATGGCTTCAGAAGCCGTTGCGAACGGTTCGCCTGGAACCAAGGTGCCAATACGGCGCTTGTTTCGGACGAGCACCACTTCCTCTCCCCTGGTTTCGACTGAATCGAGAACACGCTTTATATTTCTGGAAAAATCCGTTACGGACATGACAATCATCATAGCCTCCTGATCAATATTAATCTGAATATATGATTCAATCAAGGAATATGATTATACCCACACCAATAACAATGTCACCATGCGCAAAGGAACAAGATCATGTGTACAAGTTACACTGTCCGAGGAGATAATTGACCGAATTCAAAAAATAACATTGACAGAACCGGGACACGATGAATCATTCATGGTATAGTGCGAACGCACTTAGTATTCCCTCGTCTTATCGGGTTTCTTACGGAATTGAGAGGGAACCATTTCGCGGATGTCGATTTTCGTTCATTCCGGAATTGTACCCGGCACTCACACCGTCGCGTTCCAGGGCATCCCGCCCGCGCTCCCGTCGAGTTCCGATCATCCTATACGCACACTCTTCTCTTTTTAGGACCATATCCATGGAATCAAGAAATTCGTATCAGTCGCCATCCCGTCGGGGATCGGCCGAGGACCGCCCATCGTACGGCTCGAGGCCTTCATACGGCGACCAGCGCTACTCGACCCGGGGTGCGCCCCAGGGCGGCCGGGGCCGGGGTCCGTCCCCGCGGAGCGGCGGCGGTTCCGCCCGCGCCAAGCAGTTCATCCATCCGTCGCGCTTCATCCAGGAAGCCAGGGTAACCGAGAAGGCCGACTACCTGCCGATCCATAGTTTCGAGGATTTCGCCGTCCACAAGAAGATACTCGATAACATCGTCATCAAGGGATTCGAGAAGCCTTCCGCCATTCAGGACCAGACCATTCCGCTGGTGCTCGAAGGCAAGGACGTTGTCGGCATAGCCAACACCGGCACCGGAAAGACGGCTGCCTTCGCCATACCGATGATCCACGACCTCATGACGAACATGGACCACCGGGCCCTGATCATGGCGCCGACGAGGGAACTCGCGCAGCAGATCATGGAAGAGTGCTTCAGCTTCGGCAAGGGCTGCGGCCTGCGTAGCGCCCTGCTCATCGGCGGCGCATCGATGTACCTCCAGAAGCGCGACCTGAGGACCAATCCCCGCGTCGTGATCGGCACGCCCGGGCGCATCAAGGACCATGTCCAGCAGGGCACGCTGCCCCTGCCGCTGTTCAACTTCATCGTGCTCGACGAGGTGGACCGCATGCTCGACATGGGCTTCATCAACGACATCTCCGGACTCCTGGCACGCGTGTCGCAGGACCGCCAGTCGCTGTTCTTCTCGGCGACCATGGAACCGAAGATCGCCAGGCTCATCGAGCAGTTCTCCAGGAACCCGGTGACCGTTTCCACGAAGGAAGGCTCCACCGTAGACTCGGTCAGCCAGAACGTCGTCTACTATTCGGGTAGCACCGACAAGATGGACAAGCTGCACGACGTGCTCATCGGCGGCGACTGCGGCAGGACGATCATCTTCGACGACACCAAGCGGGCCGTCGAGCGCCTGGGACGCGAGCTGCATGCCCGCGGCTTCAAGGTCGACGAGATCCATGGCGACAAGAGCCAGGCCCAGCGCTCCAAGGCGCTGTCGCGCCTGAAGAGCGACGAGATCAACATCCTGGTCGCCACCGACGTCGCCGCACGAGGCATCGACGTGACCGACATCACCCACGTTATTAATTTCTCGACGCCCAACTCGTACGACGACTACGTGCACCGCATCGGCCGCACGGGCCGCGCCGGCAAGGGTGGCAAAGCCCTGACCTTCCTCTCAAGGTAAAGACACCGGGACGCGCCGCTCAGGCGCGTCCTTTTTTTCGTCCTCCGCCTCGCTGCCCGCCCCGTTTCACGCTAGTACACTTTGATTACAAGCAACTTGTCACCGCGCTTCCGGGGCATTCCCCGTTGACGGCATAGCCGGCAAGCCGGTACCATCAATGCGGGTCCCGTACCAGGCCCCAAGACAGAACCCGAGGAGGCGCTATGAACACCAAGGCCACTGCCCGCGACGGGCGCCGGGTTACCGTTCTCTGAAGACGCTTCACCTCCGGTAAATCCCCTCCCGCCCGCAGCAACAAAAAATCCGCAAACGACTCACGGCACCGACCGGCCCGGCGGAAGCTCCCGGCTCGATGGATGGCTTGAATTATCAAAGGAAAACAGACAATGGAATTTTTGAATGATACCGAAGGTAGCCCGGAACGCGAGGGCGTAGATCCGCTCCTCGATCTTGGCTGGAACCAGTTTTTCTCGAACGGCCTGTCCGACTTGCGAGGCAGGGGACGGGGCGACGCTGAGCTGGAACCCGCCCGCGTGTTGGAGGTGCGGCGCGGCTCATTCGTCGTAGCCGCCCGCGACGGCAACGGGGGGCTCGCGGAATTCGAGGCAAGGCCTTCCGGACGACTCTCGAGCGATTGCCTCGCCGCCGCCCAGTGGCCGGCGACAGGCGACTGGGTGGCGCTCCGCGGGCGGGAAAGGACTGGCGGACGGGCCTCCGCCGATCCAGGGTCGGCCATCGTGGAGGCGGTGCTCCCCAGGAGTTCCGCATTCTCCCGCAAAGCGGCGGGCGACTCGCGGTACGACAAGGTCTCCGAGCAGGTGCTCGTGGCGAACGTCGATACGGCCTTCATCGTCACGGCCGCGGGCACCGACTTCAGCGTGCGGCGCATCGAGCGATATGCCGCGCTGGCGCATGAGTCGGGCGCGTCACCGGTACTGGTCATCACCAAGGCAGACCTTGCCGGAGACGCGGTTCTCGACCTGGTCGCGGCGGCCGGCGACGCATATCCCTTTGCGCCGGCCTTCGCCGTCTGCGCTCCCGAGGGCCGCGGGCTGGACGCGATGGCCAAACACCTCAAGGCCGGTTCCACCGCGGTGCTGCTCGGCTCGTCGGGTTCGGGCAAGTCGACGTTGCTGAACGCGCTAGCGGGGACAGAGCTCAACTCCACCGGCGCGGTCAAGGACTATGACCAGCGCGGCAGGCACACGACGAGTTCCAGGACGCTGTTCATGCTGCCTGGAGGCGCGATGGTCATAGACACGCCGGGCCTGCGCGAGGTGCAGCTGTGGCTGGGCGAGGAGAGCCTCGGAGGCGTGTTCACCGAAATCGAAGAAGCCGCGGCCGCCTGCCGCTTCTCTGACTGTTCCCACGAAGGCGAACCGGACTGCGCCGTGCAGGCAGGTCTGGAAAGCGGCTCCATCATGGCGGACCGCTACGAAAGCTGGCAGAGGCTGATGAAGGAGGTCCGGTTCCTGGAGACCAAAACCAACGTGACGGCGAAGCTGGCGGAGAGGGCGAAATGGAAGATACGGAGCAAGGCCTCGAGGCAACTCAGGAGGTTGCGGGGGGAAATTTGACTATGGATTGCCTGGGACTATACTTGGAATAGATGCTCCCACACATTGGGAGTTGACCGTCTTTCCCGGCTGTCTGGAACGCGAGGGGGGTGTCTTTGAGGCGATCGACAGGGATATTAATCATGGCGGCGTTGCTTCTGACGGCTTGTGCCAAGGGTGCCGCCAAGGTCACGCCCGCCGAAATGACCATCAGGCTGGCCTATTCGACCAACTTGAACCCCGCCCTTGTCCATATCGCCCTCGAAAAGGGCTATTTCGCGGACGAGGGGCTCGCGATCGACGCCAGGGCCTTCCTCTTCGGCAAGCTGGCCATGGATTCGATGCTGGAAGGCGAGTCGGACCTGGCGACCTGCGCAGCCATACCCCTGGTGCTCGCGCTGGTCGACGGCAAGGACATCGGCATCGCCGCCACCATCGTCAGCACAGACAGGACGACGGCGCTGGTGGCGGACAGGGCTGCCGGGGTGCAAAAACCCTCGGACCTCGCGGGCAAGACCATTGGCGTACCCTTCGGGACCGCGGCTGAATACTTCCTCCAACTGCTGCTCGAGGCGCGGGGCCTGGACAGGAAAGCCGTGCGCATCGTCGACATGAAGCCCGATGACATGCTCCCTGCCCTCAAGGCCGGAACCGTGTCGGCCGTGTCCATATGGATTCCGTACCTGTCATCGATCGAGTTGGCTCTAGCGGAACGGTCGCTCGTCATGTACGGGAACGACCTATTCACTCAGCATTTCATTATAGCGGGAAACATTGGCTTCATGCGCGCCCGACCGGCAGCCATGCGAGCGCTTATGCGGTCCCTCCTGAAGGCGGAAGCGTTCATCAGCGACCATCCTGATGAGGCCGTGGCCATCATCGCACGGTACACGAAGGCCGACGAGGCCGTAGTCCGCTCCGCGATGGACCTGTACCGATTCAAGGTTTCTCTCGACGAAGCCCTTCTCCTCGTCCTCGAGGACGAAACCCGCTGGGCTATGAGCCTGCCAGCCGCGACAGCGAGGAAAATTCCGGACATCAGGGACACGATATACGCGGACGCCCTGCAAAGCGTCGCTCCGGATCGGGTACGACTGATTCGATGAGGATACAGTCGCTGCTGAGGCTTACCGCATATACCTCCCTGGGGCTTGTCGCCGCGCTGTCGCTCATACTGGGATGGGTGTTCTTGAAGATAGGGCAAACCGGCGCCAATCTCGCCATTGCGGAGGAGCTTCAAACGGCGATCCAGGAAAGAAAGCTGATGAGGAACGATTTCTACGTCCGCCGTGAGGACAGGTCAAGAATGATCGTGCGGCAGAGATCGGAACATATAACGGATATCCTCGACCGGGCTCTGGCGACATTCAAGAATCCAGCCGACCTTCTGTTGCTCTCCGAAATCATCCGCGAGAACAAGAGCCTGGTCGAACTTTCCGGCTTCTTCCTCGAAGAAGCGACGCGCCAGGACGAACCGGCCGCAACCATGGCACGGCAGGCCGGTTACGAGAAACGTATGTACAGCCAGATACTGGTCAAGGACTACCTGCTCGACCTCGATGTCGGACTCCTCGAGTCGTCGCACCGGAACGAGCTCAAGGTTCTTGAAACTTCCCGGAACCGACTGGTCATTGGTGTTTTTCTCATCATCCTCTTGATGGTCCTGGTCGATGTCACGTGGATAAGCAGCAGGCTCGCAAGGGGCATCGGCAGGCTCAGGCAGGGGGCGGCCCGCATCGGCCATGGCGAACTGGAGCACCGGCTGTCGCTCCTCCCCGACGACGAGATAGCGGACGTGGCGCGGGAAATCAACTCGATGGCCGCCTCGCTTGCCGAGTCGTTCGACTCCATCCGCAGCCTGCAGGAGGATGTCTCCAGGCGGAACGCCGAGCTCGAAGTGGCCAACAGAGAACTGGAAGCCTTTTCCTACTCGGTAGCCCACGACCTGCGCGCCCCGCTCCGCTCTATCGACGGCTTTGCTTCCATACTGCAGGAGGATTACGGTGAAGCGCTCGGCGAAGAAGGCAGGCGGCTCCTTGGCATCATCAGGTCGAGCGGCCAGGCTATGGACATCCTGACGCAGGACCTGCTCGAACTCACCAAGGCGGGCAAGACCGATCCCGTTAAAATCCCCGTCGACATGGGCGCGCTCGCCACCGAGACCTTTGGCCTATGCGCGGACCCATCTGTCCTTGCCGGTTTCGATTTTACGGTGCGTGAGTTGCCGGCCGCCATGGCAGACCGTTCGATGATGCGACAGGTCTGGCTCAACCTGCTTTCCAACGCCGTCAAGTATTCAGTGCCGGGCAAAGTGCACAGGATAGAGGTCGATGGCCTGGTCAAGGACGGCATGAACGTCTATTCCGTGCGGGACCACGGCGCGGGCTTTGACCAGCGCTACGTCGGCAAGCTTTTCGGCCTGTTTCAGCGACTCCACGGCTCGGAGGAGTTCCAGGGCACGGGCATAGGCTTGTCGATAGTCAAGATGATAATCGAGCGGCACGGTGGAAAAGTCTGGGCCGAAGGCAGCGTCGGGAAAGGCGCCACGTTCAGCTTTGCGATACCGACAGGGGAGGCATGACCATGGATCTGAAGACGGCAGTTGACATTCTTCTGGTGGAAGACAACCCCAATGACGCCGAACTTACGCTGAGGGCGCTCAGGAAGAACAACCTGACGAATACCATCGTGCATGTACGAGACGGCGAAGAAGCGCTGGACTACCTGTTCGGCACCGGCAAATTCGAAGGCAGGGAAGTCGCGGCCAGACCGCGGTTGATGCTCCTTGACCTCAAGCTGCCCAAGGTGGACGGACTGGAGGTACTCAAAGCCGTCAAATCCGATCCGCGTACTTCCTCCACGCCGGTGGTTATCCTGACCACCTCCAAAGAAGAAAACGATGTGAAGAAGGGCTACCAGCTCGGGGTCAACAGCTACATCGTCAAGCCGGTGGATTTCGACAAGTTCATAACATCGGTCAAGGAGATTGGATTCTACTGGCTCCTCCTCAACGAGGCTCCATGAGCGACTGCGAGTCCCGGCTCCTCGAGGAAGCCCAGGAATTGGCCAAGACCGGCGGGTGGGAATACGACGTCGCCACCGGG
>PGXR01000154.1 GCA_002839245.1 Spirochaetae bacterium HGW-Spirochaetae-7
CCGCTCGGCGCCGAGCAACACCAGTCCGACCGCAGTCGAGTACGATGGATTGCGGTACGCGTCGACGAGGCCGCCGAGCGACGAAGGCGCTCCGGTCCGCACCGGCAGCCCGAAGACCTCCCATGCCAGGTCGGCGGCTCCGGGCATCAATGCGCCTCCTCCGGTGAGCACGACGCCTCCCTTTACGAGCTTCCAATATCCCGGCTGCTCGACCTTCTCGCGTACCAGCCTGAAGATCTCTTCCATCCTCGGCTGTATGACGCCCGCGATCCTGGCCCTCGATATCTCCTGCGGCGGTCGCCCTCCGACTCCGGGCACGATTACGCTATCCCCCGCCTCGACATGGGGCAGGTAACAGGAACCCGACTCCCGCTTTATCCTCTCGGCTGCCTCCATCGGCACGTTCAGGACTATCGACAGGTCGTTGGTCACCTGTGCGCCTCCGGCCCCGACGCTGGCGCTGAAATACGGCGCCCCTTCGGAGAACATGAGCACATCGGTAGTGCCTCCGCCCAGGTCGACGAGCAGGCAACCGAGCTCGCGCTCGTCCTGGGTCAGCACCGCGCGGGAAGCGGCCAGGCTCTGGAGGATCAAGCCGTCGGCCTTGAAGCCAGCGCGGTTCACGCAGCGTACCAGGTTCTGCGCCGTCGTTACCGACCCGGTGATGATATGGACCTCGGCTTCGAGCCTTACGCCGATCATGTCGAGAGGGTCGCGGATGCCTTTCTGGTCGTCCACTATGAAGGTTTGCGGTATCACGTGCAGCACTTCGCGGTCCATGGGTATCACGATGGCCCGGGCAGCCTCGATGACGCGCTCGACGTCGGCCTGGCATATCTCGCGCCCCTTGCCGGTGACGGCCACGACGCCTCGGGAGTTGATGCCCTCGACATTGGCGCCGGCAACGCCGACGAAGCAGTCCTTGACCTCGCGGCCGGACATCAGCTCCGCGGCTTCGACGGCCTTGGTCACCGACTGGAGCGTCGCTTCGATATTGACGACGACGCCTTTGCGCAGCCCGGTGCTCGGAGCCACGCCTACGCCGGTAATCTCGAGGAGTCCATTGTCATTGTATTCGCCGATTACAGCGCATGTCTTGGCCGTGCCGATATCAAGCCCGACTATCAGATTGTCACCCAGAAACGGCCTCCTTTGTATGGTATACGAACGTGTCGGTCCTCAGGTCCAGCTCGCGGATGATGGGGGACAAGCCCTCTCCCTCGACGACGTCCAGGACGAGCATCATGGACTTCAGGAGCCCGGCATTCAATACGGGGCGCATCCTGACGGGAACCCGGTACCGAGCAGGATAGAGCAACAACTCGACCGGCGCGCCGTTTCTGGAGACGACCCGCAATTCCGATATCGCCGACACGAGGGCGGGCTCGGACGATCGCAGTTCGGCGAGCGACGCCAGGAGCGACGGGAAGGGACCGCCGAGGCGCAAGCCGTAGCGAAGCCCCTTGATCTCGAGCCCGGAAAGCACCGGCAGGCTCGAGGCGCCCGCGTAGGCCGAGGCCGGAGCGAAGACGACGCCTTCGCCGTCGACGCAATGAGCCTCGACGCGCGCCGAATCCCCCACCGCGTAGACGACGGCGACGGGAGAGCGCTCGACCACCCGAACGACCACGGCATTCGGGAAGCGGCGCCAGGCGCTGGCGCTTGCCACGGCCGGATGCGCGGCCACGCTGGTGGCGACGGCATCGCAGTCGACGGTGAACCAGTTCGACTTGGCAGGCAAGCCCGACCACGCCGACAGCTCGGCACTTCCCAGGCTAGCCGCGCCCGACACTTCGAACCTGGATATCTCGGTAAGCGGCAATACGATCATCCAGACAATCGCAGCAAGCGCCGCAAGCACGAAAAGCGTGCCTATCGCCATCTTGGCGACGAAGGCCGCTCCGTTGCCGCCGCCGGCGTCCTGGGCCCGCTGCTGTCCGTCATGGTTCGCGTAGTCCCTCAGGGCCATGTGCCCGCGCATGGCAAGCTCAGGCATTTGACACCGACCTTTCACCGCCGGCAGCGTGGGTAGCACTTCTCGAAACGTTGAACAAGAGCCCTGCCGCCAGCGCGACCGAGACGAGCGACGATCCGCCCGAGGAGAAAAACGGCAAGGGAATGCCGGTCGCGGGGGCCGCGCCCGAGGCGACCATCACGTTGATCAAGGTCTGCAGGGCAAGGTAGCACGAGAGTCCGAAGCCCAGCTGGCGCCTGAATGGATCCGGGGCCGAGAAAGAGGCCCTGAAAGCCCTCCAGAGGAAGAAGGCCCAGAGCGACGCGAAAGCGATTACGCCGGCGAAACCCGTCTCCTCGACCCACGCCGCGAAAACGAAATCGGACTGCACCTCGGGGATGCTCCCGAGCTTGAGCGTGCCCTGTCCAAGCCCCTTGCCCCACAGTCCGCCCGAGCGGATGGCCCGTATCGATCCGTTTACCTGGTATGAAAGGTCAGCCGGATCGTATCCCGGCACCAGGTAGCCGATCACGCGCCTGAGCCGGTAATCGCTCGTCAGCACCGACAGCGTCACGAGCGGGAGACCCACCGACGCGAGCGCGGCGAAGAAGACTAGCGGAACCTCGGCTATCCAGAACATCACCACGGCAAGAATGCCCAAAAGGAGGGCCGTCGAAAAATCGTTCTGCATTAGCACGACAAAGACTCCGGCTGTCGCGACGAGGAGCGGCGGTATGACGCCGTTGACGATATCCCCTAGCCTTTCGGCCTTTTTCGAGAGGATATGGGCGAGGTAGAGGACCAGCACGGGCTTGAACAATTCCGAAGGCTGGAACATCTGCCCCAGCAGCCCGAACCAGCGAGCCGCGCCGTTCTTGGTTATGCCGAGGCCGGGCACGAATGGCAGGAGCAACAGCACCATCGAACCGACGACGATGACGCCCATCATTCGCGACAGCCAGTCGAGCGACACGAAGGCACCTGCAGCGAATACTGCAGCGGCAGGGATGAGCCACAGCAGTTGCCTCGCCACGAAATACGACTGGGTCTTGCCGAGCGAAAGGGCATAGCCGTAGGAGGCGGAATACAGGCTTGAAATCCCGACGCCGACCAGCAGCGCCAATGCGCCGAGAAGCGCGGGGTCCCCGCCGAGGCGTCCGAACGGTCTGTCCATCGCGAATCCTGATGTCACGGCCGTCCTCCTACTGTATCTTCAGCGTGGACAGGGCAATGATCGCGAACAAGCCGCCCAGTATCCAGAACCGCGTCACCACCTTGGTTTCCTTCCAGCCTGAAAGCTCGAAGTGGTGGTGCAGCGGTGCCATGCGGAAAACCCGCTTGCCCTTGGTCGCCTTGAAGTATAGGACCTGTATCAGGACCGAACCTTCCTCGAGGACGAACACGCCCCCGATGATGAAAAGCAGCAATTCCTTCTTGACGACGAGGGCGAGTACCGCCAGCACGCCGCCGAGGCTGAGCGATCCCACGTCGCCCATGAAAATTTCCGCAGGATGCGAATTGAACCACAGGAAGCCGACGCAAGCGCCCAGAAGCGCCAGGCAGAAGACGGTCAACTCGCCGGCGCCCCGTATGAACGGAATGCCGAGGTATTCCGACCAGTCCGCGCGGCCCGTCAGGTACGTGAGTATCGAGAACGCTATGACGGCCATTATCACGAGGCCGGTCGCCAGGCCGTCGAGCCCGTCGGTCAGGTTGACCGCGTTCGACCAGGCCATGACGTATACCACCGCTATGGGTATCCAGAACACGCCAAGGTCGATGACGGGATTCTTGAAGAACGGCACGTAGAGCTTGGTCATTTCACCGGACGGATCGTAATACAGCGCGAGCACTGCTGCCAGCGATACGATGGCCTGGCCGACGAGCTTGGCCTTGGCCGTCAGCCCGTCCGAGTTTTTTCGCCGTATCTTGAGCCAGTCGTCAATGAAGCCCACCACGCCGAAACCGACCATAGAACCGATGCATATCCATGCGTAGCGGTTGGACAAGTCTACCCACAGGAGCGTCGCCGCGCCGACCGCCGCCAGGATGAGGATTCCTCCCATGGTCGGCGTGCCGGTCTTGGCCAGGTGCGACTGCGGGCCGTCGAGCCGTATCGACTGGCCCAGCTTGAGCCGCCGGAGGCGCTCTATTATCACCGGGCCGAACAGGAAGGCCGCGAGCAGGGCGGTCACCGCCGCGTATGCCGACCTGAATGTCAGGTAGCGGAATACGTTGAGAGGAGTGAAATATTTCACCAGCGGGTAGATCCACTCAAGGAACATGGTAGCCTCCAGTGCCGGCAAGTCGCTCGGCCAGGCGTTCGAGGGCCAGCGAATGGCTCGCCTTGACGAGGACGAGGTCGCCCGGGCGGACCGTCGCGGCGACTTCGGCCTCGAGACTATCGTAAGCGTCGAAGAACCTCACGTTGGACTTGGATCCACTGGCCAGCGCCGCGTCGTAGGCTACCTTGGCCTCGTCGCCGTAGAAGACCAGCACGTCCGCTCGCGACGCGGCGGCGGCCTCGCCCATTCGCGCATGGGACGCCGCGCTTTCGTCGCCCAGTTCCAGCATCGAGCCAAGCACGTATACGCGCCTGCCCGCGACCTCGACTGAATCGCAGAATTCGATGGCGGCGGCCATGCTCTCGGCGTTGGCGTTGTAGCAATCGTCTACCACGGTATATTCGCCGCGGCGTATGCTGGTTCGTCCAACCAGCGGTTCCACTGATTCCAGCCCGGCTACGACGTGCGCCGGGCCGGATCCGAACAGCGCGGCGGCACGGATTGCTCCTAGCGCGTTCAGCAGGTTGTGGGGACCGGGCAAGCGCAGCCTGGCTTCGAGGCCCCGGTATCGCAGTACCCATCCGTCCAGGCCCAGGTCCCGTGCTCCTTCGAAGCCGTCGGTCGACCGCGGGCCATAGGTCTCGCAGCGGCCGAGGATTCCCGCGAGCAACGCGTCGCGGTAGTCGTCGTCTTCCCAGGCGACGAGGGTCTGCCTGCCGTCGAACCTCGATGCTATGCGCTTCTTCTCGGCCGCGATGGCTTCCCTGGTACCGCCGAGCACGCCGATGTGGGCCGTCCCGATGTTGGTCACGAGCGCGCAGTCAGGTTCGTATACCATCGCGAGCACGTCCATCTCTCCCGGGCGATTGATTCCCATCTCGAAGACCGCCGCCTCGTAGGTCGGACGCATGAGGAAAATCGACGCCGGAAGCCCGATGTCGGAATTGAGGTTGCCTGGATTCCTGACGGTAGGACGGGATGCGCCGACGATCGCGGCAAGCAATTCCTTTGTGCTTGTCTTGCCTGCCGAACCGGTAACGCCGAAGCGCAGGATGGAAGGAAAACGGGAACGCCAGGCGGTCGCGGCCCTCTGGAGCGCCGCCAGGGTATCGGGAACGACTATGACGGCAGCGGTCGAACCGGCGAAAGCGGACCGTCCGGCGCCTGACCACCACGAGGCGGAGACGAGAACGGCCCGAGACCCCGAGTCCGCCGCTTTGCGGGCGTAGTCGTGGCCGTCAGTCCGCTCGCCTGCCAGCGCGACGAACAGCGAACCCGGGCCGGCGTTCCGCGAATCGGTCTCGACGCGCTCTATGGCGCAATCGTTTCCGTTCGTCAGTTCCCCTCCCGCCGCGTTCGCGAACCATGCCGCGCCGCACGCCCCGTGGTCTTCAACCATCCCGTTTCTCCACCCCCGGCCCAACCCGGATACGCAACGTCGTCTTGGGGCTGACCATACGGTAGCCCTCTGCCCCGGCCATGGTCGCGTCCACCCTGGAACGCGACTGTGCCACCGCGATATCAGCCAGCAAGCGCCTGTTCTGTTCCACCCAGTCTGCCTGTACAGCCTCGAGCCGGCGCAGTTCCGCCGATACGGCGTAATATCTGGCGCCTTGCCCGGCGGTAACGAAGAGCATCGCTGGAATCGACAGCACGATGAGCGTCAGGGTAATTCTTTTCACCTGTCAGCCTTCCGGGGCGGATACGCAACGGCGCGTCGATCATGATCGTGCGCCTTTCGCGAGCCTGGCAACCCTGAGCTTGGCGCTCCTGGATGCCGGATTGGCCGCTACTTCGTCGTCCGCAGGCTCCACCGGCCGCTTGGTCAGGACGACGAGAGCGCGTTCCGCCTCTCCTTCTGGTATCGGCGATTCACGGGCATCCTTGAAGTAGGCGCGCTCGCGTTTGACGGCCTTCTCGCGGAAAGCGAGCTTGACTATCCTGTCCTCGAGCGAATGGAAGCTGATGCAAGCGACGATGCCGTCGGGAGCCAGGCAATCGATCGCCGCCGCGAGCCCGCGCTCGATCCGGCCCGGCTCGTCGTTGACCGCGATACGCAGGGCCTGGAAGCTGCGGGTCGCCGGGTGTATCCGCCCGTAACGGAACTTGGGCGGAACCGTCCCCCTGATGATGTCGGCAAGCCTCCCGGTCGAATCGATCCTCGCGGCCTGACGTTCCCTGACTATCGCCCTGGAAATCTTGTACGCGAAGGGTTCCTCCCCGTACTCGGACAGCACCTTGAACAGCTCGCGCTCATCGAGCTCGTTGACCAGGTCGGCTGCCGTACGAGGCGCGGCGGGATCGAGCCTCATGTCGAGGGCCTCGTCGCCCTGCAGGCTGAAACCCCGCCCCGATTCCTTGAAATGGAACATCGAAAGGCCAAAGTCGAACAGCACGAGCGCCGGGCGCTCCTCGGTCCCCGCCTCTACCCCGGCCAGGTATTCGGCAAAGAACTGGTCGAAGTACGACCCGACGAACCTGACGCGCCCGCCGTAGGGCTCGAGCCGCGCCTTGGCGATGGCCTGGACTTCGGGATCGGCGTCGACCCCGATAAGCCTCAGGCTTGCATAGCGGTCCAGGAAAGCGCTCGAATGGCCGGCCAGCCCGAGCGTGCCGTCGACCATCAGGCAGTCGGGCGCAGGGGGCACGAGGTAATCGAGGGTCTCGCGGAGCATCACTGGAACATGGCCGAAAACCGGCTTCTGGTCGCTCATAGGTTCTGAATGTCCAGAGCTTCGGAAGCGGCGGCGAATTCGGCTTCCGTTGACTCGATCCAGGCTTTGTACGCGTCGGAGTCCCATATCTCGAGTCGCTTGGTGATCCCGAGTACGACGCAATCCTTGGAGAGCCCCGCGTATTCGCGGAGCGACTGCGGTATGGCAATCCTGCCGGCCTTGTCA
>PGXR01000155.1 GCA_002839245.1 Spirochaetae bacterium HGW-Spirochaetae-7
GCGGCTGTACGAACTGGTCGCCGCCGAATGCTCGTCGTGGTCTGACCGGGTGGGTCTCGTCGCGGCCGGCAACGACGTTGTCGGACTTGCCGCGGTGCGTCGCGCCGCCCCGGAGGCCTGGCTGCTTGCGCCCGGCATCGGCGCGCAGGGCGGCGACATCGCCGAGGCGTGGAGGGCCGGCGCGAGGGCCGACGGAATGGGAGTGATGCCGGTGGCGGCGCGCTCCGTTGCCGAGGCTCCCGACCCACGGGCCGCCGCGGCGGCTCTCGTCGAGTCGATGCGGCGGGCGGCGGGGACGGCCGGCAACGGGGCTTCGAGCCGTCACGGCATCGGCTTTGACCGCACCGCCTTGCTCAAGCGTCGGGTCATGCGCGGCCTCGTCGATACCGGCTGCTTCAAGACCGGGTCGTTCACCCTGAAGAGCGGCAAGACATCGCCTTTCTATATAGATCTCAGGCGCGTCATTTCGGATCCGGCGTTGCTTGACGCGGTCGCCTCCGCCTACGCGATGACCGCCGAAGGCGCGACGTTCGCCAGGGTGGCGGGCATTCCGGCAGCGGCGCTGCCGCTGGCGACCGCTACGGCGATGCGGCTGCGGATGCCGATGATATGGCCACGGATGCCAGCCAAGGACCATGGTACCGGCGTACGGGTAGAAGGAGACTTCAAGCCCGGAGACCGTACCTTGCTCCTTGACGACCTCATCACCACCGGGGCGTCAAAGGTGGAAGCCATCGAAATATTGCGGGGCGAGGGGCTCGTCGTCGAGGACCTGGTCGTGCTCATCGAACGCGGCAAGCAAGGCAGGCGCGACATGGCTTCCGCCGGCGTGGAGCTGAGGGCTTTCATGCACGTGTCCGAGCTCTTTGCGCTGTGCGAGGAATTCGACCTGATCGGCGAGGCGGAGCGGGAGGAACTGGAAGCGTACGCCGCGGCTGAATAGGCTCAGATTGCGGGCGCGCCGCCCCGGGCGAGTATGTCGCCGAGCGTCATGCTGACGAGATACTTGTCGATGTAGGCGGTGAATTCCCTCCAGACGACGCCGGCGATGCAATCCGTCGTGCGGTCACATTCCTCGGGCTTTCCGCAGGCGCAAGGGGAAAGCTCGAACTGTTCGCCCGACGCGACGACGATGTCCTTGAGGAGGATCTTGGACAATGGCTGAGCGAAGAAGAAGCCGCCCCCGGGACCGCGAACCGACGATATCAACCCGGCCTTCCTTAGCTTGAAGAATATCTGTTCGAGGAACTCGGGTGAAATGTTCTCGGCCTCGGCGATGGTCTTGATCGATACCGGCGTACTCCCGGCGCTCATCCTTGCAAGGGCAATTGAAGCCCGCAACGCGTAACGGCCCTTCGTGGTCATTCTCATTTTTGTTCTCCCGACACCAATCTTGATAGTCGTTCTAGAATTGTTTATCGATTTCCGATAGTACTATGGTTTCCACCATATGAAAAGTAAAAAGATCAGTAATCGTACGCTTCCTCGCGGCCAGGCTCGGGCTCCGGGCTGTATTGCTACCGGCGGCTTGCATAAAGTATGCATACTTTGTATATTTATTCGGTAGCCGGCACTGGAGCTACGATCTGACCCCGTGGTTTACCTCCTTTTTCCACGGGGTCTTCTTTTTTTTAAATTAAACCTGAACAATATGGATATTTCTTGACTTTTTGATGACATTCCTACTATCGTTACGATTGCTCTGAAATGATTCGGGAAATTTATAGCGAGAGGATTACAATGGCCAAATGCAAGGTTTCATACGCACCTTCGGTACGCAGACTGCCATCCTACCTCCTGATTGCCAAGCAATCGCTGGAACACGGCGATGAATATGTTTCAGGAACTTTGATAGCGGCAGAACTCAACCTGGAACCGATTCAGGTCAGGAAGGACCTGTCAATCACGGGAATCGCCGGCAAGCCCAAGCGCGGTTACCCCGTCGCTCCGTTGATCGCCGCCATCGAGTCGTACCTCAACTGGGACAAGCGGGTAGATGCCATCGTGGTCGGAGCCGGTAATCTCGGCAGCGCGCTTTCTGGCTTTCCTGGGTTCAGGTTGCACGGCCTTTTCATCGTCGCGGCCTTCGACGTCGACACTGCAAAAGCCGGGCTGACCATCCACGATACCCCCGTGTATCCCATTGAAGAGCTGGCGGACCGTGTCTCGAAGCTAGGCGTGACGGTGGCCATCCTCACCGTGCCTTCCGCCAACGCGCAGGTAGTGGCTTCGACGCTGGCATCGGCCGGAATTACGGCCATCTGGAACTTCACCAACGTCAAACTCAAGGTACCCGAGGACATCGTCGTCCAGAACGAGGACCTTTCCTCCGGATACGCGATGCTGTCGATGAAACGGCGAATCTGTCTCGAACCCCCTGAAGGCGATGCCGACTGAGAAGGACGTCGAACAGAGTCGTTTCTTCGCCAATCGCGTAGCCAAACGAGACAAGCACCTCGCCAAATGGGCCCGCAGGGTCGATACCGACTGCTACAGGGTCTATGACAGGGACATACCGGAGGTCCCGGTATCCCTCGACCGCTACGGCGAAGCCGCCGTCCTGTACCTGTACGAGCGTCCCTACGACAAGCCCGAGGCTGAAGAGTCGGTCTGGCTCGAGCTGATGGCGACGGTCGCCGCGGAAGCGCTCCGCCTGGACCGCGGGCATATCTTCATTAAAACGCGGAAGCGTCTTGGCATCGAGGAGCAATATGTCAGAAACGGAGACGGCGCCGGCTCCAGGGGCCTCCCCGGCGAAGACGTCGCAAGCGAACGCGCGGTACGCGAACACGGGCTGTCGTTCATCGTCAATCTTGTGGACTATATCGATACCGGGCTCTTCATGGACCATCGTCCCGCGCGCGCTATGGTCAGGGCGATGTCACCGGGCAAGCGGGTCCTCAACCTTTTCTGCTATACAGGAAGCTTCTCCGTCTACGCGCTGGCAGGAGGGGCTACCGAGGTCGCCGGCGTAGACCTGTCCAATACCTACCTGTCGTGGGCGGAGCGGAACGTAGCGCTCAACGGACTCGATGACGGGCGGTATCGGGGCGTCCGGTCGGACGCCGCTGGCTTCCTGGCTCGGGAGGCTGGGACAGGCAGGCGCTGGGACCTGATTATACTCGATCCGCCGACGTTCTCGAATTCGAAAAAGGTGGAAGGCTTCCTCGACGTGGCGCGGCATTGGCCGGCGCTGGTCTGCTCGTGCCTCGCGGTACTCGAGCCGGGTGGCGTCATCGTTTTCTCCACCAACGCCCGGTCGCTCAGGATGGAACCAGCCCTGGTCCCGGGAGCCGCCGTCGAAGACATCAGCGGGAGGACGATCCCCGAGGACTTTCGCGGCCACCCGCACAGGACCTGGATGATAAGAAAGCAGGAATCCGGAGGAGGACTTCAGTCCCACCAGGTCCTGCCAACGTGATCCGGGCGGAAGCTGGAACTCTGGTGCCTGATGACCGCCCCAGTCCTGGCCATTGGGACGATGGCCTTCACGCGTTCCGACAGGATCGACAGGGTAGTACCCGACGCGGAGTCTTCGTCGAACACGAGCACTTTCGAACCGTCGCCGTATGACCGGATCTTGGCTTCGTCGCGCGGCGACACGACAGGGGCCGTGTCGTGCCGCTTGAACATGCTGAAGCGCAGGAACCACAGGTCGCTTCCCAGCAGTTCGGCCAGGAACAGGCCCGCCATGATCGATCCGTGCGCCGCGCCTACCAGCAGCGACGGCGCGCCCGCCCTGAGCACCGATGAGGCGAGCGCCCGTATCTTCGCGGGTTCGGCGGCCCGCCAGGTGTACTTGTCCTGCCTCGAGGTGTAGACGAACCTGCTAAGCCCCGTAGGCAGCTTCGCGGCGTACGCCCGGGCCATGGCCGCATACGATGGATCAAGACGGTACGCTGCCCTGGCAAGGTCGATGGCGTTATCGAGCAAGGCGAACGCGGCGTCCTCGAGCGTTGCACCGTACACGTCCGCGCCCGTCGCCGACTGGTCTATCTCGAAGTACTCGGTGGGGTGGAGCGGAAGCCCGAACTGCATGCATACCGAATAATTGAGGGCGACGTTGACGATGGCCGGAGCCATGACATAGAGTTCGAGCGCCTTGGTCCAGAGTCGCGGGTCGTCTCGGCGGCCGCCGCCCGATGCGTCGGCGAGCGATTCGACTATCGTGGCACAGCGAGCGATCGCGTCGTCGTACATCAGTTCGAAATCCATGGCGCCAGGCGCGTCGTCCCAGTCGCAGAACAGGAAGTCGTCGATCATGGTTCGAGTATAGGCGACGACACCGTAGGGGGAAAGGGAATATGGCATGGCCATTCTAGAGACCATTGGCCTGAACAAGGATTTCGGAGGCACTCCAATCCTTGCCGGCGTGGCTTTTTCGATAGAACCCGGTGAAAAATTGGCGTTGGTGGGACGGAACGGCTCGGGCAAGACGACGCTTCTGCGCATCGTCATGGGCGAGGACGACGACTACCACGGAGTCGTCAAGCTCCAGCCTGGCGCCCGCCTGGCGTACGTTCCGCAGAAGCCGCCCGAATTCATGGCCGGCGAGACGGCGGTCGATTTCGTGTGCCGGGAAACTGCGTGCCGCCGCGCGGAACTCGAGCTCCTGGCTGCGGCGATGACTGGAGATGACTGCGTCGAAAGCAGGGCTGCCCTGGCTCGCTATTCTGCGTTGCGGGAAACCTACGACGCCGACGGAGGCGACGATGCAGAAGCGGCTGCCGCCCGGCTGCTGTCCAAGGCCGGCCTCGGGCACCGGGCGGATACCGAAGCATCGTCGCTGTCGGGCGGCGAGAAGAACGTCCTGGCCCTCGTCAAGGCAGTCCGGCGCATGCCTGACCTCCTGATCCTCGACGAGCCGGGCAACCACCTCGATATCGCGGGACTGGCCTGGCTCGAGGACTTCCTCCGCTCGCTGCCATGCGCGGTACTGCTCGTGTCGCACGACAGACGGATGCTCGACAAGGTGGCGGACGGCGTGCTTGAACTTGAAGCCGGCCACGTCGAACGCTACACGGGCAACTACTCGGCATATCGGCTGGAAAGGCTGCGGCAGGCGGCCGGGCAGGGGCAGGACTGGCAGGCGGACCGCAAGCGCGTCGAAAGGCTCGAGGCCCTCGTCCGCCGCTTCGCCGAGATCGCCCGGTCGCGGCCTGACCCTGCCTGGGGCAAGCGCCTGCGGGCACGGCGCAGCCAGCTCGCGCGGGTCAAGGCCGATGCCACCGACAAGCCGGATATCGGGGACAGGGACGCCCGCGTATCCTTCCTCGGAGAGGCGTCAAAGGCCGATCTTGTGCTCCGCGTTGAAGAGTACTCCAAGAAGTACGGCGACGAAACGATCATCGAGCCGTCAGGCTTCACTCTCATGAACGGCGAGAGGATGGCGCTGGTAGGAAAAAACGGCTCGGGAAAGACGAGCCTCGTCCGCGACATCGTCGAGCGCGGCTCGTGGGACGAGCAGACCCTCCGCGTCGGTCCCAGCATGGTCGTCGGCTATTGCGCGCAGGCGCAGGAAGTCTTCGACCGCGATAGCACGGTGGAAGAAGAGTTCCTGAAGATCCTCCCGACGCGACGCGACGCGCTCGCCCACCTTGGCCGTTTCCTCTTCGGATGGGACGACCTGGACAAGCGCATCGCCTCGCTGTCTGGGGGCGAGCTCAACCGGCTCCAGCTGGCCCGCGCGTCGGCCATGCGGGCCAATTTCCTGGTGCTCGACGAGCCGACCAACCATCTGGACATTCCGACGCGAGAGGCGGTCGAGGACGCGCTTGCGGACTTCGAGGGAACCGTCCTCGTCGTCTCGCATGACCGGTACTTCCTCGAGAAGGTGGCGCGGCGCGTGGTGTTCATCGCCGACCGGAAGCTCGCCGAGTACGAGGGAGGTTTCGCCGAGTATTGGCGCGACGTGGGTTCGCATCGTGACGGCGACAGGGGCGATGCTCCACGGGCGGGTGCCGCGGGTCTCGAAGCCCGCGGGCGCAGTACTTCGGCAGGACACGGCAAGCCCCTGGACCGCGAGCTGGAATCAAGGATAGAAGGCCTGGAAAGGGAGAAGGAGCGACTGGAGCGTTCGGCGGCGGAGGCGTTCGATGTGCACGACTACAAGAGGGCCAAGGCGATAGCCTCCGAGCTGGAACGCCATAACGCCAGGCTGGCCGAGCTTTGGGCCAGGTTCATGGGATGAACGCGAAATAGTGAAATATATGTTGACTGGAATACTAAATCATGTCTATATAGTTATCGATAAGCAATGGGCAATTAGCCTTGAAGATCTTTTCAATTTGACTCCGAACCGTACAGGCCTGTCGTCGCGGCGTCGCCGCGGCCATGGTTTCCGGTCTTTGGCCTGCCTGCGACAGCTGGGAGGTCTAAGGGTCAGGATGGAAACATCCTCGGCCTCCCGCCCCGATGGGCATCGGAAAGGAGTTCGCACCACCACTATCCTGCGGGAAAACCGCACGGAGGTTCGATCATGGATACGACCAAGGACGCCCCGGAGGGCGAGTCCAAGCGATCCACGTCGTCGAGGCGCGAATTCCTTCGCATGGCCGGTACCGGCCTGGCAGGCGCGTTCGCCGCGGCAGCGTTGGGATGCGTCAGTTTCGACACGCGAGACGGCAGAAAAGTAAGAGTCTGGGCCACTTCATCAGGGGCGATAGTCCACGACCCCAACCGCTGCGTCGGTTGCCGTCGCTGCGAGACCGCCTGCACCGTCCGCAACGACGGCAAGGGATCCGCCTACATTTCGCGCATCAAGGTATCGCGCAACCTCAACTACGGCATACCCGGCGTCTCCGCGGCCTACGCCAAGGCGGACGGCCAGCTCGGCAATTTCCGTATCGTCGGCCAGACCTGCCGCCAGTGCGAGAAGCCCGCATGCGGCGATTCCTGCCCCGTCGGCGCCATATCCGCCGACAAGAAGACAGGCGCCCGCGTCGTCAACGC
>PGXR01000156.1 GCA_002839245.1 Spirochaetae bacterium HGW-Spirochaetae-7
AAGCGAAGCTGGACGAACTCATCCAGGCGACCAAGGCCACCGCCGATGTAGAGGAACAGAAGGCCGCTTTCAAGGCCGTGCAGCGTGAAATCAACGCCAACATGTACTTCATCCCCCTCTACCACCAGCTCTCATTCATCTACACCAGCGATAAGATCAACCTCAACGGCGGCAAACTGGGCAACGACCAGTTCTCGTTCGAGAAGAACCTCCTCAACTGGACCACCACCCGTCCCGACGGCATGATCTACACCAACGGCGGACCGCTTGAATTCTACCAGATGCACGCTGTCAACCCCGGCCTGTTCCTGTATCAGGAAGTGCTGTTCGACCGCCTCATCAACGCCGACGAGAACCTTACTCCCACCACCGGCCTGCTGGCCAAGGACTATGCGGTCGGAGCAAACGGCATGCAGCTCGTTTTCAACCTCCGCGATGACGTCAAATGGCATGATGGTGCGAAATTCACCGCCGAAGACGTGCGCTTCACCATCGAATACCTGCTCCGCATCCCCGGACTCAACGCTGTGGCCCTCAACACGTTCAAGTCCATCAAAGGCGGACAGGATTTCATCGACAAGAAAACCGAGCACATCAGCGGAATCGTGATCGAAGGCAACAAAGTCACCATCACCTATGAAAAGCTCGACCCCAATGCCCTGCTCACCTTCTCCCAATGGCCCATCCTGCCCAAGCACCTGCTCGGCGATACCAATCCAGTCACCTCCCAGCAGAACGCCTTCTGGCAGAATCCCATCGGAACCGGTCCTTTCAAGGTTGGCAAGACCGTCCTGGGCAACTATGCCATCCTCGACCGCAATCCTGATTATTTCATCAAAGGTACTGGAAACGTCCAGAAGATCTACATGCACGCCAGTGGCGAGAACGATGGCAACCTGCTTAAGAACGCCGAAGCCGGCTTGATGGACTACACCTGGAGCAAGAGCGTCGCCGACGCAACCGGTGTCGCCAAAGTCAAGGGCATGACCGTCACTCCCGTCAACATCCGCTACACCCGTGTCTTCTACGTCAACCAGTTCGCGCATGAAGCCAATATCAAATAGGCTTGGTTCTTAAGTATCTGTATAGGACATGGATATCCTGCTATGCTTTCTTCGGTGTCCATGTCCTTCCTCATTTTTCCGGATGATCCGCGTATGACAGAGGTGCTTGCATGATCAATTTCATCATCAGAAAAATCCTTGCGCTCATTCCCATGCTGGTGGTCATCAGCTTCCTCATCTTTCTAGGTGTGGAGCTGATGCCGGGGGATGCGGTCGATTTCATGATCAGTCCTGAGGCGCTCTCAACGGTCAGTCCGGCTGAACTGGAAGCCCTCAGGGATGAGCTGGGGTTGAACGATCCCTTCATCGTGCGGTACTTCATCTGGCTAGCCAACATCCTGCGGGGTGATTTCGGTTACAGCCTGCAAAGCGGTGTGCCTGTCTCACAGCTGATGGCGAACACCTTACCGGCCACCTTGGAACTCACCGTAGCCGCGCTGCTCATCTCCACTCTGCTGGGAAGCCTGCTCGGAGTGGTGTCGGCCCTACGGAAAGGAAGCATCGCCGACAACGTGCTCACCGTGGCAGGGATGATCGGGGTGGCGATACCCCAGTTCCTGTTCGGCTTGGTGATGATCGTGGTGTTCGTCTTCAACTTGGAATGGCTGCCGGTCGGCGGACGGATGACCCCTGGCCGTGAACTCTTTTTCCAGCGGCTTGAGTATCTGGTGCTGCCTGCGGTGGTCCTGGGACTCGCTCTCACCGCAGGGGTGATGCGCTACAGCCGGGCAAGCATGCTCGACTCGCTCAACAAGGATTATATCAAGACTGCCCGGAGCAAGGGGCTGAAAGAATGGCGGATCAATCTGATCCATGGCCTGCGGGTGGCGATGACCCCGGTCGCGGTTCTGATCGGTTTCCGGCTCCCCATGCTTATCGGTGGCGCCGTCGTGATTGAGCAAGTGTTCCAGTGGCAGGGTGTGGGGCAGCTGTTCGTCATGGCTGTGCGCTCCCAGAACACCCCTATCATCATGATGATCGCATTCTTCAGTGTCCTCATGGTGCTGGTCTCCAGTATCCTGGTGGATATCGTCACAGCGATTCTTGATCCTCGGGTCAAGCTTTCCTAGGAGGCCTCGATATGGGAACAAGAGCGCTGCAGAAAAAAATGGACCAGATCCTCTACCGGGAGCAGCACGGCTTGCTGAAAAGCTCGAACAAAAGTCGCGCGCTACGTAAGATCCTAGCAAACAAACTGGCGATCATCGGTCTCGTGCTGTTTGTCGCCATCACCATCCTATGTGTGTTCGCACCGCTGTTCACCCCGTACCAACCCAACAGCATCGACCTCCGCAACCGGCTTGCCCCCCCCACCTTCGGCCACCTTTTGGGAACCGACCAGATCGGGCGTGACATCTGGACCAGGATATTGTTCGGCGGCCGCATCTCCATTTTCGTCGGCTTGGGAAGCGCCTTAGGCGCCGCGCTCATCGGCGTTTCGTTGGGAACGTATGCTGGCTACAGGGGAGGCTTGCTTGATGCCACAGTGATGAAGATCTCGGAGATCATGATGAGTTTTCCCCAGATCATCCTGGTGTCCATTCTGGTCACCATCGTGGGTCAGAACCTTTGGAACCTCATGTACATCTTCATCCTCACCGGCTGGTCGTCCATGTACCGCATGGCCCGTTCTCAGATGCTCTCCATCCGCGAGCAGGAATACATCCAGGCGCTTAGGGCTTTCGGCATCTCCAAAGCCATCATCGCCTTCAAACATATGCTGCCGAACGCCATCGGCCCGATTTTTGTCAACATCACATTGTCCACCGCCATGTTCATCCTGCAGGAGGCGGCTTTGAGCTTCCTTGGCCTTGGGGTCCCGCTCGACCAGCCCACCTGGGGCAATATCCTCAACGTGGCCCAGGACCTGACCATCCTGCGGGAATCCTGGTGGGTTTGGCTGCCGGTGGGGGTGGCCATCACGGTGTTCGTACTGGCGATCAATTTCATCGGTGATGGACTGCGGGACGCCGCTGACCCGACGCTGATCGGTTAGGAAGGAAAGACATGCGAGACGACCTAATTCTGCAAGTGAAAGACCTCAGCGTCAACTTCTATACCAACCAACGGTGCAATATGGCCTTACGGGGGGTATCGTTCGATCTGCGCAAGGGCCGGACCCTGTGCATCGTGGGCGAATCGGGCTGTGGCAAGAGTGTCACCGCCAACGCGATCATGCAGTTGCTACCGGACCTCTCCCGCATCGAAAGCGGAAACATCACCTTCAAGGGCCAGGATGGGGACATCCAGATTGAAAAACTGCCCAAGAATGGCAAGCAGATGCGCAAACTTCGTGGCGAGGTGATGGCCATGATCTTCCAGGACCCCATGACAGCGCTCAACCCCGTTTTCACCGTGGGTTTCCAGATGAACGAGATGATCCAGGCCCACACGGACCTGCGTAAGAAAGCCGCCACAGAGAAATCCATCGGATTGCTTACCGACATGGGCGTGCCACTGCCTGAGCAGCGGGTGCATGAGTATCCGCACCAGTTCAGCGGCGGTATGCGTCAACGGGCGATGATCGCGATGGCGATGGCCTGCGCGCCGGAGATCCTGATCGCCGATGAACCTACGACTGCCTTGGATGTGACCATCCAGGCTCAGATCTTCGAACTCATGCTGGAGCTGAAAGAGACCGAGCATATGGCTATCCTGCTGATCACCCACGACATGGGTGTGGTAGCCGAGATGGCGGATGATGTCGCGGTGATGTATATGGGCAACATGGTGGAAAGCGGTACGGTGCAGCAGATCCTCAATTCCCCCTCGCATCCGTACACCATCGCCCTGCTGCAATCCATTCCCGTGCTGGGCCACGGCAAGAACCAGAATCTGGAGCCCATCCGGGGTATGACCCCCGACCCATACCACCGTCCGCCTGGCTGTCAATTCGCACCCCGTTGCGATTTCGCCACTGACATCTGCGCAAGCCGCCTGCCTGACGAATCGGTGTTCGATACCAACCATATGGTGCGCTGTTTCCATTATGAAGAAATCAAGCGAAACAAGGAGATCCAGCATGGAAAAAAATAAAGACATTCTAGTGCGGATCTCAAATCTAAGAACCTATTTCCCCGTCAAGAAAGGGGTGTTCCGCCGGACAGTAGGCCAGGTGAAGGCTGTTGATGGGGTAGATCTCGAGATCATCCGCGGTGAGACCCTCGGTGTGGTAGGCGAATCCGGGTGTGGCAAGACCACCTTGGGCAAATCCATCATCCAACTGTGCAAGCCCACCAGTGGCAAAGTGCTCTATGCGTTTCCCGATGGAGAGAAGGACTTGGCGGCGATGAATGACAAGGCCCTTGATGTGGCGCGGAAACGCCTGCAGATCGTCTTCCAGGACCCGTATTCCTCCCTCAATCCCGCATTCACCATCTTTGGCTCGTTCTCCGATCCGCTCAAGAAATTCGGCATCAAGAGCCGTACGGACCGAGAGGCGGCAGTAGGTCGGCTGCTGGAAGCTGTGAACCTGCCTAAGGATTACATGACCCGTTATCCGAACGAATTCTCCGGTGGCCAGCGGCAGCGGATCGGTATCGCCCGGGCACTCTCGGTGGACCCCGAGCTGATTGTCTGCGATGAAGCGGTGTCGGCCTTGGATGTCTCCATCCGGGCTCAGGTGCTTAAATTGTTCAAGGAACTGCAAGCCGAGCGCGGCCTTACCTATTTGTTCATCACCCACGACCTCTCGGTAGTGGAATATATCTCGGACCGCATCGCGGTGATGTATCTGGGAAAAGTGGTGGAGCTGGCGGAAACTCAGGAGTTGTTCCGCAACACCGTTCACCCCTATACCAAGGCGCTGCTCTCCGCGATTCCCATCGCCGATCTAGCCCAAAAGAAGAAGCGCATTCCACTGCAAGGTGATGTGCCCAGTCCCGTAAATCCTCCTGCCGGTTGTCCATTCCATCCCCGTTGCACCTATTGCCAGCCAATCTGCCGCACCGAGGTGCCGAAACTCACGGCCTACCCGACCGGAGGGACCGCTGAGCACCATGTAGCGTGTCACTTCGCGCTGGATTTCCTAGGAGGAACGCGGTGATGGGTGCGCTCGATATCCACTCGGCGCTGGACGCCCACATCTCCAGTGTGCTCGCGCCGGATACCCGCCCGAATATCCTCTTGCTGTTCACCGACCAACAGCGGGCCGACACTATCGGCGCTCTTGGCAATCCCCATATGGTGACTCCGAACCTAGACCAGCTGGTACGCGAGGGACGCGCCTACACCAATGCGTATTCTCCGAATCCCATCTGCTGTCCAGCCCGGCACAACCTGATCACCGGTCTCCCAGCTCGGGACCATGGCATAGCCGACAACGAGTTTGAGGCCCGCTGCAACCGCTGCCTGCCCACCATCGCCGAAATCCTCTCCGATAGCGGCTACCATACACGCGCTATCGGCAAAATGCATTTCCAACCGGCCCGTCGCCATAACGGCTTCGAAATCATGGAATCGATGGAGGAAGTGCCCGCCTATCTAGAAGATGATGATTACCTGCAGTATCTCCAGACTCACGGGTACGGCATGGTGCAGAATATCCACGGTGTGCGCAACTTGCTGTATATGGTGCCACAGACCGCTCTGATACCCGAGGAACACCTAGGAACCAAATGGGTGGCCGACCGGGTGATCGATTACCTTGACCATAAAAGCCGCAACCGGCCCTATTTCCTCTTCGCTGGCTGGATCGCCCCGCATCCACCCTTCAATGTGCCAGAACGATTGATCGACCTCTATAAGGATGTTGCCTTGCCCGAACCCCTCACTGCGCATAGCATGTTGTGCGAGCTGAGCAAGGAGAACAAAGCCTGGGCCGATTTCCCCGATCCCTCCTACGAGCGCCGCATGCGGGAGTGCTACTACGCCCAGATCACGTTCATCGATGAACAGATCGGGCGCATCATCGCGAAGCTGAAGGAACTCGGGGAGTATGACAATACCTTGGTGATTTTCAGTTCCGACCATGGCGAGATGCTCTCCGACCTCGGCTGTTATCAGAAGTTCCTGCCCTTCGACGGTAGCAGCAAGATCCCGCTGGTGGTGCGTTACCCGCAATATACGCAGCCTGGTGAATGCGTGGATGCGTTTGTCGACCTCAACGATTTCCTTCCCACCATGCTGGATGTGGCGGGAGTCACCTATCCAGCGGTCCATGAACTCCCCGGTGAGTCCCTCTTCGCGCTGCATCCACAGAAGGACCGGGAACATCAGTATATGGAGTACTCACGGGGCAATCGGCGGTGGGTGGCCCTGCGCGATCGTCGGTATCTGTATGTCTATTACTACGGTGGCGGACGAGAGGAGTTGTTTGACCGTATCAAGCCTGACGGAGAGGCGTACAATCTGCTGGAGCCCCACCAAGGCGGAATGTTGGATGGGGATTCTTTGGGGGGTACACCAAATAACACGGACGACTATGAAGCGGTCCGGTTGGATTTGCGGAAAAAATTGGTAGCGATGGAACGGCAGTGGGGACTTCCTGGATATATACAGGATGATGATTTTATCGTTTTGGAGCCCTATGTGGCCAATCCCCATCGCAATTCATCGTTTCCCGTTTTTCCGCACACGATTGCCGATGCAGAAGGATTCGATTTCTATGCAGAGGTCGAGGCCGCGGTGGCCAAACAGCCGGTTGACCTCAGCCGGCTTGATCTGGAAGCTTTCGCGCGGCATGCGAAGGTCCCACAAGCACAGAAAGAAGTTTTCTTGAGAAAATATAGGAGTCAACTATAAACAATGAAAAACTTCAATAATGTTTTTCAATGCTCAGAGAGAATACAACTCATCCTTGGT
>PGXR01000157.1 GCA_002839245.1 Spirochaetae bacterium HGW-Spirochaetae-7
AACCGCCATGCCGAAGAGTATACTACGGAACCATATTGCCAGATACTGAAAAGGAGTCGAATGCCATGGACACCAAGAACGGTTTGATCAATTTTTCCCTGTTCGTTTTCGTATTCATTTTCGCCTTTGTCTTCTCGATCGACGCCCTGGCTTCTCCCAATACTTTCTATGGCGTCCTCGCCCTGGTTGGATTCCTCGTCTCCCTTGGCGCGTCGCTGTTCAACGGCATTCTGTCCAGGCGCGACGGGGAAGCCCTCGCCCTGTGGTATTTCGTCTACGCGGTCATCGTCGGCATCATCACCGTATGGTACCTGACCCGCTGCGGCACCGCATTCGGCTGGTGGTAGGCAAGGCTCCGACAGTACCCGTCGGGACGCGGACCCGGTAACGCCGGATCCGCCTGACGGGCTGTCGTCGGCTTTCTATCGCTCGATTGCCAGCGCGGCCAGGGCTTCGGCTGTCAAGCCAAGGTGCTCGGCGACCTTTGCGCCCGGCCCCGATTCTCCGAAGCGTTCTATCCCCAGGAATCCGTCTACTATCCTGTCCCAGCCCATGGACCGGCCCGCTTCGCAGGCCAGGATCTTCGCCTCGGGCGGCACCAGCGTGTCCCGGAGAGCGTCCGGCTGAGAGATGAATGTCTCGAGTGACGATACCGAGACCACGCGAACGCTCTTGCCGGGGATGATGTCGGCGGCCTTCATTGCCAGTTCCACTTCGCTGCCGGTAGCAAGTATGACGACATCCGGTTCTCCCGCTGTATTCCTTGCGACGTAAGCGCCGACTCGATATGTTTCGCGCCAGTCGGGGTCGGCCTTGGCCAGCACCGGCAGGTTCTGCCTCGAAAGCGCGATGAC
Organism: Spirochaetae bacterium HGW-Spirochaetae-7; assembly: GCA_002839245.1. Taxonomy (GTDB): domain Bacteria; phylum Spirochaetota; class Spirochaetia; order Treponematales; family UBA12059; genus SZUA-370. The sequence goes on from PGXR01000157.1 coordinate 855, forward strand.
TGTGGGGCCGTCTGTCCGCGCCATCGCCCAGGCCCAGGCTTCGTTGGTCTCCTCTGCGTCGGCCGGGCGGAGCACGAGGACGTTGGGTATTGCCCGCAGCGATGCCAGCTGTTCGACGGGCTGGTGGGTCGGGCCATCCTCGCCGACGAAGACGGAATCGTGGGTGAGCACGTAGACGACAGGCAGCTTCATCAGCGCCGCCAGGCGCAGGGACGGGCGCAGGTAATCGGCGAAGACGAGGAATGTAGCGCAGAATGGCCTGAAGCCTCCGTGGACGGCAAGTCCGTTTGAAATTGCGGCCATGGCGTGCTCGCGGACGCCGTAATGCAGCATCCTGCCTTTTTGCTCCGCCCTGGAGTAGGCGGGGCCGGGGATGGAAGTCATGTTCGGGCTGGTCAGGTCGGCCGAACCGCCTACGAGTCCGGGCCAGGAAGCAAAGACCGCTCCCAGCGCGGCCCCCGAGGCGTTCCTTGTCGCCATAGACTGGCCGGTGGCGTAGGCTGGCCAGTCCGCCGGGGCCGCGGCCTTTCCGGCCAGCATGGCGTCGAGCTCGGCGGCCAGCGAAGGCTCTTCCCTGCGCCATGCATCGTACCCGGCCTGCCATGCGGAACGGACGGCGGCCAGCTCGCGCGCGCGGGAGGCGAAGAACGCCGTGGCCTCGGGAGACACCCAGAAGGCGGCATCGGCGGGCACGCCCATCGCCGCCCTGGCGCGCGCTATCTCGTCGGCGCCAAGCGGTGCGCCGTGCACCTTGTGCGAACCCTGCATCGTCGGCGCGCCTTTGCCTATGATGCTTTTGAGGACGATGAGGCTCGGCTTGCCCGATTCTGCCTTGGCTGCCGCGACCATGCGCCTGACGCCGGCGACATCGTACATGTCGCCATTCTGGACATGCCAGCCATAGGCCGCGAACCGAGCTCCGACGTCTTCGCTGAACGACAGAGACGTTCCGCCGTCTATGGTGATGGAATTGTCGTCGTAGAACACGACGAGCTTGCCCAGTCCCAGGTGCCCGGCGAGCGACGCGGCTTCGGCCGAGACGCCCTCCTGCATGCAGCCGTCGCCGGCAAGTACCCAGGTGTAATGGTCGACGATGGTCCGCCCGGCGGTGTTGAAGCGCGCGGCGAGCATGGACTCGGCCACTGCCATGCCGACCGCGTTGGCAAGGCCCTGGCCAAGCGGCCCGGTCGTCGTCTCCACTCCCGGGGCGACGCCGTACTCGGGGTGCCCCGCGCACTTCGACCCGAGTTGCCTGAAGGAGCGGATATCGTCGAGCGAGACGCCGTAGCCCGACAGGTGGAGCATCGAGTACAGCAGCATCGATCCGTGCCCCGCGGACAGCACGAAGCGGTCCCTGTCGAGCCAGCCGGGGGCTGCGGGGTCGTGCCTCATGAACTCCCCGTAGAGGAGTGCCCCGAGTTCGGCGCAGCCGAGGGGCAGGCCGGGGTGCCCCGAGTTGGCCTTCTGGATGGCGTCCATCGACAGGCAGCGTATCGACTTGGCGGTTTCTTCTATCGAGCGTATATCCATGTGCGGTCTCCTTGAATTCGAGTTGAGCTAGATTACTACGGCGTATCCATCGGGGCAACCCGCAGAACCCCCTCATGCTTGACCGACCCCCGCATGCGTGGCCGGACCCATCGCCGAGCCTTGCCGAAGGCGGTATACTGGATTCATGCTCGCTGTCGCCATTCTGGTCGGGGGTGCCGCGCTTCCCGCCATCGTCATCATAATACTCTTCTACCGCGCCGACAGCGCCAGGCCCGAGCCGGTCGGGCTGATCGGGCGCAGCATAATCTACGGGTTCCTGGCCACGATCCCGGCCATCGGGCTGGAATTGGTCGTCGACCAGCCGGCCGCCTGGTTGCCGGGCGTTGCGGGGATAGCCTGGACGGCCTTCGTCACCGCCGCGCTTGTAGAGGAAGGCGTCAAGTATTTCTTCCTGCGGCGCTACCTGATCCGGAACCCGGCCTTCAACGAGGTGATGGACGGAATTGTCTATGCGGTCTGCGTCAGCCTCGGCTTTGCCTTCGCTGAAAACCTGCTGTACGGGCTGGACGGCGGGTGGACCCTGGTCCTCAGGGCTTTCACCGCCGTGCCAATGCACGCGGCCGCGACCGGCGTCATGGGATTCTGGCTGGGCATATCCAAGCGCGAGAGCGATCCGTCTGCAGCCGCCGCCGCGAGACGGAAAGGATTGCTGTCTGCCATCCTCATCCACGGCTGCTACGATTTTTTCCTGTTCACCGGCACGGTGCTCGCAGCCGGAGCGCTTGTCACGCTGCTCGTATCCAGCCGCCACCTCAGGCGCCTGGTCAGGCGCGCCAAGGAAATCGATGACGCTGACGAGGAGAAATCCAGAAGCTTGACATAAAGACTAAATACGTCATAATGTAACTTCCAGTACCGGAGGTGCTCTATGGTGTTGACAAGTCCTGATTTCGCCGACGGAACTTTGTTGCCGTTCGAGTGCGCATACGACTCGGAGAACCGTTCCCCGGCCCTTTCTTGGGTGGACGCGCCGTACGGCGTAAAGTCGTTCGCCGTACTGTGCCAGGACCCCGAGGGTCCCGCCGGGCGTCCTTGGACGCATTGGCTCGCGTGGAACATCCCAGGCGCTGAGACCCGGTTCGCCGCCGGCCTGCCTCAATACCCCAGGCTTGAAGGCGGGATAGAGCAGGGGCTCAACGACTATCTGGAATTCGGATGGGGCGGACCGTGCCCGCCCGTCGGCGTCCATACGTATTCGATAATGCTGTTCGCCCTCGACGCATTCCCCGCCCCGGTTGCCCCGACGGCATCCGCCCTGCTGGCCGCCATCGCGGACCATACGCTCGGCTCGGCCAGGCTCGAGGCGTCGTACGGCGAGGGGCACGTGTTCTCGTCGCTTGTCGCCATAGGCAAGGACGCGCGGGCAGCCTACTCGAGGTCGGCGTAACCCTCGAGTTCCAGGGCCACGGCTTCCCATTCAGCCGAGAGCGTGACGGCTTCCGCCTCCAGCGCATCGGCGGTCGCTTGCAACGCCTTCATGCTAGCGCCGTCCGAATAGTTTTCCGGCTCGGCCATACTGGCGTTCAGCGTCGTTTTCTCGACGTCTATCGACTCCAGCCGGGCGAGCAGCTCCTCCTCGCGCTTTCGTAGCCGGTTCCTCTCGACCTTGCGCCGCTTGTCCTGCTCGCGCGACGCCTTAGCGTCGACTGGTTTATCTCCCGCCGGAGAGGACTGATGCGACGCTGCGGCTGACGAGGAGGCGGACCCGCCGTCCTGTCCGGATCCGTCTGCCATCGCGGCGGCATCCGCGGCTTTCTTCGACAGGTAGTACGCGTAATCGCCGTAATACAGCCTAGGAGACTTGCCGCACGACAACTCCAGTACCCGGTCAGCCAAGCCCTCGATGAAGAACCTGTCGTGGGACACGAAGAGTACCGTTCCGTCGAATCGCTTGAGCGCGTCGAGCAGCACGTCCTTCGAGTCGAGGTCCAGGTGGTTCGTCGGCTCGTCGAGCACGAGGAGGTTGGCAGGATGCAGGAGCATCTTGAGGAGGGCGAGCCTGGAACGCTCGCCGCCGGACAGCACCCGTACCGGCTTCTCCACATCGTCGCCGCGGAACAGGAAGGCGCCGAGGAGGCTGCGGACGCCCGGCAGGAGGTTGGTAGGGCAAGCCGCGGCCGCTTCCTCTTCCACCGTCCTCGATTCGTCGAGCGAGTCGGCAACGTCCTGGGAAAAGTAGCCGACCGTGATTCCCGTACCGGGCTTGATCGAGCCGTCATAGTCGCCGTCGACTCCTGCCACGAGTCGCATCAGCGTCGACTTGCCCGCGCCGTTGCGCCCGACGAAGGCTATCTTCGAGCCGGCGTCGATGGTCATGGACAGCTCGTCCACCACCCGCTGCTGCCCGTATGCCTTCCGTACGCCATCGAGCGTCAACGCAATCCTTCCCGAATGCGGCGCCGGCGGGAAGTTGAAATGCACGCGTTTCATGCCCTCGGGCACGACGATTCGAACGATCTTGTCGAGAAGCTTGATGCGCGATTGCACCTGGGCGGCCTTGGAAGCCTGGTAGCGGAAGCGCCGAATGAAGTCCTCGAGCCTGGCGATTTCCTCGTTCTGGGCTTCCCATGCCTTGAACAGCGACTCCAGCTCCTGTGCGCGGCGGCCCTCGTAGGCGGTATAGGATCCCGGGTAGCGCGCGAGGCGGCCGTTCCACAGCTCGTAGACTTCCCTGACCGTGGAATCGAGGAAGGAGCGGTCGTGCGATACGACTATGAAGCCGCCGGCGAACGTGACGAGGTACTGCTCCAGCCAGTCGCGGGCCTCGATATCCAGATAATTCGTCGGCTCGTCCAGGAGCATGATGTCGGGGTTCTCGAGTATGACCTTGGCGAGCGCTACGCGCATCTGCCAGCCGCCGGACAGCTCGTCGACCTGCCTGTCGGAGTCCTCCGGCTTGAAGCCCAGACCTTCGAGCACTTCCCGTATGCGGTCGGACCGGCGCCAGTAGCCCGAGCCGGCTATCGACTCGTCCAGGTGATGATACGCCTCGATGAGCGCCTCGAGGTCGACGTCCCCTTCCTTTGACGACTCGAGCTGGGTGCCTATCCCGTCCCGTTCGGCGACCAGCGCCTCGACTGCGCCATAGGCCTTCTCGGCTTCGTCGTAGACGGTGCAGCCCGCGTACGATGCGCCTGATTGGGCCAGGTACGAGATGCGGGTACCCTTCTGGACGGCCCGCTCGCCGGAATCGGGCGCGAGCTGGCCGGCGACTATCCTCAACAGAGTCGTCTTGCCCGCGCCGTTCGGGCCGGCGAGCGCCGCCTTGGTGCCGCCAGCCATGTATAGCGCGGCGTCGGAGAGTATGTCCCGCGCGCCGAATGCGAGCGAGACGCCGGTGAATTGCACGAACGCCACGGTCTACCGGTACCTGGTCATCGTGATCGCCGCGGTCAGGCCGTCCGGGGCCGATACTATCGCATTGCTCGTCGTTCCGGGCGGCAACCAGGCGAGCGAGAGTTGGTCGCCATCGAGGCGGTAGGCGAATCTGACTGCCGGCCTCGTGCCCCCGTCGAAACGCAGGGTGAAGGCGCCGTGCCAAGAGGCCGCGAGGTCGGGAGAAAGATACAGGTCCATGGAAATCGAGCCAGTCTCACCGGCTCCTTCGGGAATTATGGCCGGCGTCAGCGCGCCGTACGCCACCCAGGTGAAACGGGTCGACTTCGTCACGATAAGGACACCATTGCCCTCGCTCTCGAAGCGCTCGCCCCCGGCCGTGAATTCGGCAAGCTTCGAGAGCCGCTTGCGCTCTTCCGCCGCGACGACAGCCTGGACATCCTTGTCGTGCTTTATGAACAGGTACGACACGAAGGCGTCCTCGCCACCTTCTTCCCGCGCCTTGACGAGGGCGGCCGGCGATACGTCGGCTTCTGCCGGCTTCGGTCATGTAGATGCGCGTGAGCCTCGCATCGTGCTCGTCGTCGCGCCGCTCGATCGACTCGTACTTGTAGACCCTGGAGAACTCTGCGCGCTCGACGCGCAGCACCTTGCGCATGGGATCGGCGAAAAATCCGAACCTTGGCTGGTATGCGGCCAGGTCGAGTATTCCCGAGGAAAGCATGAAATCGAAATAATCGGGGCGCCAGGTTGTGTCGAAGAGTGACGACAGCGACGCGTCGGTCGCGGGGGCCTCGACCCTGAGGTTCGGCATCGCCTCCTCCGAGGCGTTCCATGGCTGCAGCTGGTTCGAGAAGATGTAGCCCGTCGTGCCATCGTCGGCCAGCGCGTGGTACCATTGTCCCTCGAGCTTCATGCCTCCCGTCTCGACGGCCGCGCCTTCGACCTTGGCCAGGAACTTGACGGGTTGCCCGAGCTTGAGCCTGAAGACCTGTTCCGAGGTATTGTCGGGTTTTTCCCTCAG
>PGXR01000158.1 GCA_002839245.1 Spirochaetae bacterium HGW-Spirochaetae-7
GCGTCGGGCGCATCCTCCACGTCAGGAGCCGTTTCGAGCAACTCGTTGATGCGCTTCGCCGAGGCGATGCCGTTGGCCCAGGTGTTCGAAAGCTGGGTCATCATGATAAGCGGATTCATGGTGGCAAGCAGGTAATTCGTGAAAGCGACGATCTGGCCCAGGGAAACCTTCCCCGCTATCGCCTGGACTCCCCCGAGCCAGATGACGAGTACCATGCCGATGTTGATGAAGATCGTCAGCACAGGGGTCATCGACGACATGAACTGCATGACGCGTACCGTGCGCCCGGTCAGTGCCTCGTTGGCTTCCTCGAAGCGCTCCTCTTCGTGCTTGTCCCGCACGAAGGCTTTTACGAGCAGCGCTCCCGCGATGTTCTCCTGCAGGATGGTATTGAGCCGGTCAAGCCTCTGCTGAACGGCAAGGAACAGCGGTTCCATCCTGCCGCTGAAGAAGTAGATGGTCATCGCCGTCACGAGCAGTATCGGTACCATCGTGGCGGCGAGGGTCGGGCTGGTGACGAACATCAGGACGATGCTCCCGACCATCGACAGCGGCGCGCGCGTGCCGATCCTGAGCGTCACCTGCGTCAGGCGCTGGACGGCGGCCGTATCGCTCGTGAGCCGGACCATCAGCCTGCCCGTGGAGAGCCTGTCCAGGTTGCCGCAAGAAAAGCTCTGTATCTTCATGAAGACGGCTTCCCGCAGGTCCCTCGCGACGTTTTCGCCGACCAGGATAGACGTATTGCTGTTGAGCACGGCCGCGGTCATGCTCAGGATCGATATGCCTATCATCGGCGCGGATGTCCGCAGCACGACCGCCATATCGTTCCGGTGGATGCCCTGGTCGATGATGCGCTGGATCAGCCGCGGAATGGTCAGGTCGAGGAATACCATCGCGAGCAGCATGACCATCGCGGCGGCGGCGAGACGCCGGTACGGCTTGACGAGATGGATCATCTTGCCGATGTCGTTCATCGTCGGCTCAACGCCTTTCCACGACCACGCGGCAGGTACCGGCTCCCTGTGCCACCTCGACGAGCAGGAGCGTGTGTCCCCGGCGATCTTCCAGGCGATGCGACCCGCCGGTGACCGAGATGCCGAAACCCCCGGGGTACTGCAGGTCGGGAAGGTAGATTTCGGTGAGCCTTCCCGTCCCTGGGGCGGAGGATGGGGACGGCTCGAATTCGAGCTCGAACCTGCCGGACCGGCGGTTGAAACCCATCCGCAGCGGCAGGCCGGCGACGGCGCGGGCGTACGGCCTGACGAAACCGGCCAGGGCCCTGCCGCCGGAATCCTCCGGCTCGCCCGTCTCCGTGCGCCCGTATTTCCAGTCGTCGCTGCACCATATCGACAGGTCCTCTCCGTTCCACCCGTCGCCGCGCGCGTGCGTGTTGCTTGCGCTGTAGTTCCATACGGTCGCCGACAGCAGGTTGGCGTCCAGCGCGTCGTAGTACGATGACAAGGCCTTCACATGGGTACGGTAATCGCCCGTTCGGTATGCCTTGGCGCGGTCCAGGTCGTATGGCAGGCCGAATTCGCCTATCAGCGTGGGAGAGCCATCCATGTCGACGATGCCGCGCCGCTTGATGCGGTCGAGGTGCTCTGCGAAATATCGACGGACCGCGCGGAAACCGAAGATGAACCGCTCCTTCTCCTGGTCGTAGGCGGCGAACGGGATGCGCCGCTTGAGGTACAACGTCAGGTTGTCGTACCAGTGGCCCGCGTTGACCGCGCCCGATACGCCGCAAGCCTCGCTGTCCGATCCGTTCCAGTGAGGCCGGGAGACCGTCGGAACGCTCTCGATGAACAGCATGAACCTGCCTGAACCGGCTGCCTTCGAGATTGCCTCGCCGAAGCGCCTGGCGAAGGGCCGCAGGTAATCCTTGGCGAAGTGAGGCGCGGTACCGCGCACGGCGGCGAAGTGGCCGGGCTTCCTGAGGACCGGCTTGCCGCACGACTCGTCCCAAACGCCCTCGCGCCGCCAGAGGCAACCGGCGCCTTCCTTCCAGGCCGACACTCCGTGCTCTCCCAGGATTTCCCTTCCGATGACGCCCTGGGACAGGCCCTTGATGCCGTAGACATCGACCTCCCGGGGAAAACCGGAGCCGGCGGCCATCGCCTCGAAGGGGCTCGGCATGGGGCCGACTTTTGACATTGCCCGCTCGAGCCGGGAAAGGTCAGCGAGCCCGATGTGCCCGTCGTTGGGCTCGTTGAGGGTGTCGACGCCGATCACCGCCTCGAAACGCGCCAGCCGGCCCGCGAGCCGAGCGAGGGCCTCGATGTAACGACCCTGCAGCCAGTTCCTCGAATCCATGCCGTCGATGCGCAGGCCGGGGGCGAAGTCGTCACCCGCGAAGAACAGCGTGAACATGGTCTGGCAGGCGAGCCGCGAGTAATTGGAGGGCCACCGCATCTTAGGGTAGGGGTCTCCCGTTTCCTCGTGGATGAAGGCGGCGCCCGATCGGTGCAGCGTACGGGGGTTGAAACCGATCTGATCGAGGGTCCACGCGGGCGCGCCGTCCCCGCCGGTCCAGCGGCTCCAGGCATCCTGGTGCGGGTCGATGAAAATCCTTATGTCCCGTTCGCCAGCCAGCGCAACGAGGCGCTCGATATAGTCGTAGTATCCCTCGTCGTAGGCTCCGGGGCCGCCCGGCTCGAGGCCCTCCCAGGTGACGACGAGCCTGGCCACGTTGAACCCCCAGCGCTGGAGCCTGTCGAGGTGGTCGGCGGCCTCGGCTTCGGGCAACGGGCGGCCGACGAAGCCCGCCGAGCGCCAGTCGTAGAACTCCTCCCGTGTCGGCAATTCGTTCCGCGGCCGGTACGGCGTCTTGCAGTCTCCGCCGAGGTTGCAGCCGCGCAAGATAAGCCGCCTTCCGTCGTCGTCGACGAACCATCCGTCCTTGCCGTGTATCATCATTGCCCCCGATCTCAGTATGTCCTTTTTTCGAAGAAATCCAGGATCCTGTCCCAGGTCTGCTCGCGCTGGCTGTCGTACAGGATGAGGTTGTGCTGCATGTGCCTGAATCCGTCCATGTTGGCGATGTACGCCTCAATGTCTTTCGAGCCCAGGCGGTCCATCAGGATGCCGGCGTTGCGGAAGTCGACCATCCTGTCGCCGCGCGCGTGGCAGACGAGCGCCGGGCAAGTCACCTCCTCGAGCCGCCGTTCCATCGCGCGCAGGCCCAGCTGTATGCTGAAGGCCTGTTTGGTGTAGGTGCCGCGGTAGCCCTTCCAGTCGCCGTCGCCATCCTCGCCTTTCCGCCCGGGATCGGGGAAGCCCGCCCCGACGGACGGTACGAGCGGCCCGATGAACCGCGCCAGGTATACGAGCGGATTGGCAACTATGCCATGCCTGAGCCAGGCGTTGAGCACCACGGGCGAGCCAATCGTCGCTATCGCCGCCGGCGCCGATGCGGGATTTCCGCAGGTCTCCTCAGCGAGCGCCAGGGCGAGAGATCCGCCCAGCGACGTGCCGACGAGGCAGGCGGTATCGTAGCGCCCCCTGAGCCTGGCCCATTCGTCGCGGACGGCCGCCAGGTACTGGCTCCATTCGGTGGACAGGAGGTCCCCAGGATCGGTGCCGCAACCGGGGAGGAGTACCGCCGCGATGTCCCAGCCGCGGGCGTCAGTAGCCGCGGCCAACTTGCGGAAGTCGGATGGTACCGACGGGAAGCCGTGCACGCAGAAGACGAGGCGCCGGTGCCTTCCGGCCGGCTCCATGGGCGCTCCTTCCGGCCACCGCAGCCTGGAAAGTTCCAGGGCGGCGTACCGAAGGTCCGGGCGGAACATGACGGGCGTGGTGTTCCAGAGCCCCGCGGCGACGATGGCCGCCGCGGCCAGGGCGGCCATGCCGATAGCTCCGGCGCCGAACGTGGCCGCCGACCAGCCGACGGCGCCGCCAGCCGCCGCCACGACGAGCAGGCACAGCATCCGCCGGCGCGCGGACGCGGCGACCCGGCGTGACGAGGGACTTGCGGGTGGGCGCTTTGTTCTTTGCATATGTTTGGACATTCCCGGGAGTATACTCCCAGTGCCTCAGTCTGGTCAAAACCGCCCACATGCGTATACTGTATCAGTATGAGCGACAGAACTGCATAGCCCATGGAGTACCTATGATAGAAGACAAGGAAGCTGGCGGGGTCGTATTGTTCGATGACGGCGATCATCGTTTCATCTGGCTCGGCGGCGAAGCGAAGACGCGCAAGGGCGTAGTCCAGACAATGCAGTACCTGATTATCGACAAGGGACGCGGCGTCCTCCTCGATCCGGGCGGAGTGCACCTCTTTCCCCGCGTCGTCGCGGCGGCAAGCCGCTACATTTCCATAGACAGGATCGACACGATCTTCTTCTCTCACCAGGACCCCGACGTCTCGAGCGGCATAGCGCTATGGCTAGGCGTCACCTCGGCGAAAATATACATAGCTGAGCTGTGGATACGCTTCATACCGCATTTCGGCATCGTCGACCAGGCGCGCATCGTGGCCATCGAGGGGGTCGGCAAGTCGATCAGGCTCGCCTCGGGCGCCGAGCTGACCTTCGTGCCTTCCCACTACATGCATTCTCCTGCCGCGTATTCCCTCTTCGACCGCCGGGCCGGCATCCTTTTCACGGGGGACATAGGCGGTGCCGTCTTCCCCGACGGCGCCGAGACGCTGTACGTCGACGACTTCAAGGCACACGTCAAGTTCATCGAAGGCTTTCACCGCCGGCTGATGGCGTCGAATTCAGTGACCAAACGCTGGGTCGAGAACGCCAGGCGGCTGGCCCCGACGATGCTGGCGCCGCAGCATGGCGCCTTGTACCGGGGAGACTCGGTCGGCGCTTTCCTGGACTGGCTATCGGCGCTCCGCTGCGGCGTCGACGACCTCGACGCGCTGTACAGGATGTAGCCGTGGCCGACACTGAATCGTACCAGCCCGGCATCGAGCAGATCGCCTCCAATTATACCGACGCGATAGACCGGTTCGTCGTCGGGTACAACAAGGGCATCGTGCTTTCGTCGGTGACGCGGCACTCGCTCGAAATACTCGACGAGTCGATGTCCAGGATCGAGTCCGGCCTTTCGACAATAGTGGCGGCATTCGAGGAGATCAGGGCGACAAGCGATTCGACCTCCACCAACACCGAGCGCATCGAGTCGATGATGAACGAGGTGCTCGCCAACAACGACGGGCTTTCCTCCAACATCGCGGCGCGCATGGAAGACGTCGAGCGCGGCGTCGCCGTAGCCAGGGACCTGGGCTCGATGTTCGCCAGCCTCAAGACCAGGACGCAGGGAGTCGCCGGCATTACCGGCTCGATCCAGGACGTTTCCGACCGCACCAACATCCTGGCCATCAACGCCTCGATCGAGGCGGCGCGCGCGGGCTCTGTCGGCAAGGGTTTCCGCATCATAGCCAACGAGGTAAGGACGCTTGCCGGGCAGACGAGCGACTTCGCCAAGCAGATCGACTCGAGCCTCGGCGAGCTGACCGGCGCCGTAGGCGCGATCGCCGGCAGGATGGACGAATTCGTCAACCTGTTCAGCCGGTTCCGCGAGTCGTTCGGCGAGGTGAGGGCGACGTCGGCGGAGAACGCCGACAGCGTCCGCAAGACCGGGCAGTTCCTGACGCAGATTGCCGGAGCCATCAAGGAAGAGACCCAGGCGTTGGGCGATGGACTCCATTCCCTCGAGTCGATATCGGCGAGCGCCAAGGATACCCATGCCGTCTTCGGCGCGCTCCGCACCAGCCACGACTTCCTCGATACGCTGCTCGACAAGAAGGCTTGATGCGCTGACGGTCCTATTTCCATCCTCTTGCCCCGTCGCCTCTCCTCTTGCCTTGCGGCATGTACCGATATATACTTCATCCAACATCGTGCGTCGTCACGATAAAGAACCCCGGTTAGCACGCCCAGCCATCGACCCCGGCGGGCATCCACGAGCGGCACGATCGACGATCTGCCGTCAAAACCGGCAAGGTTAAACTTCCAGAGCCTTAGAGCCTCTAGACGGGAGTTGTAACCATGAATCAAGCCTTGGCTGTCATGACAGATTCGACCCTGACATACCAGCAGAAGGTCGCCGGCCTGGCCCGCGTCGGCGAGTCGACGGCCAGTCCCCTGCGTATCGGCGCCGATACCAGGCGCTATCTCGAAGCCGGCGCCATATGCGACCTGAACGAGGGGCCGGCGCCTTTCCGGCCGCGATACATCGTCCCCGACTACGAGCGCTTCATGAGGCAGGGCTCGGCCTTCCTCGGGCTCGAGCCGCCCAGGGACATTTGGGAGGCGACCGCCGCCCTCCTCATCCTGTACCGCCACGTGCCGAGCATCACCACCTTCCCGGTCTACCTGGGCGACATCGACGCCCTCCTCGAGCCGTTCGTGCGCGACGAGGCGGAGGCGCGCAAGGCCATAGGCCTGTTCCTCCTCTCGATCGACAGGACCATCAACGACTCGTTCTGCCACGCGGACATCGGTCCCGAGGCGACGACGGCGGGCAGGCTGATACTCGAGCTTACCCGCGAGCAGAAGAACGCCGTTCCCAACCTCAGCCTCAAGTACGCCCCCGCCTTAACGCCGGACGACTTTGCCATGCTGGCCGCGAGCGTCGCCCTCGAGGTGGCCAAGCCGAGCTTCGCCAACGACCCGATGTTCCGCTCCGAGTTCAAGGCGATGGGCCTGGGCGACTACGCGGTGGCAAGCTGCTACAACGGGCTGCCCAAGGGTGGCGGCTCCTGCACTCTGGTCCGCGCCAACCTGGCCCGCGTCGCCGGC
>PGXR01000159.1:0-6657 GCA_002839245.1 Spirochaetae bacterium HGW-Spirochaetae-7
GGACTGGGCCGCGCCGGAACGGACGGATACGAGCAACGGATCGACAGGATCGCCGAGTTTCTTGCCCATGGATTTTTCGAGTCTCGCAAGGTGTTCGGCAACCTCGGCCTCGAGTCCGTCCGGATACTTGTGCTTGTTTTCGTAGAAGGCCGCGCAGACGTCGGTCGATACCGTGAATCCAGGTGGGACGGGAATGCCAAGGTTGGTCATCTCGGCAAGGTTGGCGCCTTTGCCGCCCAGGACTTCCTTCATTTTCGCATCGCCTTCGGCTTTTCCGTCGCCGAAAAAGTATACGTACTTGATCTTTGCCATCGAAAATAATCCTCCGCTATAGGTATAAAACTACATGAAGCAACACTCTCTGTCAATAAAGCGCTATAGGTTTATAGCCATCGTGACGACGGTAAGGTCGGAACCGGAAATCTGGCTGACGAACGACTCGAATTTGACGTTTACCTTTTCACACGCCTCGGAAAGGTACGACAGGTAGTACAGGCCAAGGTCGGTATTGGATTCGCCCTCGGGCAAGTCCTTGTAGAAATCCTGGAGGCTTCGCTTCTTGAGGTCGGCGTGCTTCTTCTCGTCGAAGGCCTCCTTCATCTTCTCGTACTCCGATTCCTTGTTGTAGATGGTTATGTGGAGCTTGCCCTGGGTACCTATCGACGTGCCGCGCGAGCCTAGCTTCCACGATATATAGACCAGCTCGCCCTTTCGCTGAAGGGAATCGAGTACCTGGTGCCTGATGTTGGGGTCGAAGAGGACTGCGTTCATGTCCACCGCGCCTTTGAAAATTTCCTTCGCCTCGCGTTTCAGGTTGTTGTTTTCGGCATTGGCCGCAAGTTCCATGACGTTGAGCGCGACGTATTCGGCTATCTTGGCTTTTTCCATGTACTCGGCGAGCCCGGTGCGGATGTCCTTTATCAGGGAGTCGTACCCGTCCTGTCCCTTGAATTTCGCGATGATGAACCACGTGAACGGCCTTAGCGTATTGAGGAATTTCTCGGAAAGGAGGAGCTGGATGTTCTTTTCTTCGGGAAGCAGGTTGGAGTTCCTGTTGATGAACGTGTACATCGGGGAGAGTACCGACTGCTTTATCTCCGCGATGTCCTTCTCTTTTTCCTTGAGGACGGTGGCGAGGAAAGCGTCGTTGATCTTGGTCTTGTCGTCGATGATGTTGGCCGGGTTCTTGCGGTTCCAGTTCTTGATGACGTCGCTGGCGAGCACCCGCTGGAAGATGTAGGCGTCGTATTGCCTGTACATCATCGAGTAGGTGACCAGCTTGGAGATATCCATCACTTCCTGGCGAATGGTAACGAACTCGCTGTCGGAAATCTCTACCTTCGACACGTAGTCTATCAGCATCATCCGTTGCAGGCTTGACGGGGTGAAATTATCAAGAAGTATCCCGTATTCCTCTATTTTATCCGCAAGCTTGAATTTGCGGAGCATTTTCTTGTTCTTGATGAAGTAGGTGGTTCCTATGTCGGTGAGTATTACCGTTACGGGTAAAGCTATGATTGCCTTGCGTTCCTGCGAACCCATCCGATTCGATCCCCCCGATTTGCTGTGGACAACAGTATATCCGATCGACGTGATAGTGTAAAACGGTATTGACCTGCGCTTGCGGTGACCCTACTATCCACTTACGTCATGTTTCGGCCACGTTTTACAATCGCTTTAGCCATTGTCGCCTCGTCCTTGCTCGCCTGGCGGCTTCCAGCCCAGCAGGCCGGTGGCCTCGAATACCGTGCCGATGCCTTGGCTGCGGCTGCGGGCAACAAACGGGTTGAAAAGTACGTCATACCGGGGGCGGCGGACCTGATTGTCGGCTATCGCCTGCTCGGTACATCGGAAACCCGGACGGCAGGGGTCGACGCCCGCCCGTCGGTGGCCTTCGTCGTCTCGCCTTCCGCCGACGTATCCTCATCCTGGTCGGAAGCGGCCTGGCTCTCGATCTTCGAGAGCCTTCTGGCTCTTTCCCCAGGCGACGGACTGGCCGGCATCTACCTGTGTGCAGTGAAGGCCACTCCGGCAACCGTCACGGCCGTACCCGGAGACCCGCTGCTCCGCGGCTCGACGCTCCGCGAGGCGCTGTCCGATCTCGGCGTGCCAGCGGTGATACTGCTTGACTTTGATGGTCCCCCGGCAGGCTTGACCATTCGGGCCGCTTCCCGTCGGGCCATGTCACCGCGCCGCGTACTAATGGCGGCCAGGGCCGCCGCCTCGGCTTCCGGGACTGACAGCCGGGAAAATCCCGTGGCTGACTTCTATGCCGCCGCCGGACTTGCGGAAGGCTGCGCCATGCTTGGGCCATGGCTGCAAAGCGGAGTACCTGCACTAGTCATAGCGAATAGGCCGGGCAGCATGCCTGATTCCGGCCCCGCCGGCCTGGGCGGCTTTGCGTTGGCCTTCGTCGAGGCCATCGGCAGGACTCCCCCCGTCGGTCCCGGAGGCGACGACGTCAATTACCTTAGGTATCCTCTGCCCGCCGGGGTACTGACGCTGGGTGACGGTACCATCGTCGCGGCGACCATGGCGAGCTTGGCGATTATCGCCGTGGCGGCCGCCTCGGGGTTGCTGAGCGGCCGCCGCCGCCGGGCATCATTGCGGGCGGTGGCGAGGGAAGCCATCACGGCGCTCGCCATGGCATTCGTCGCGTTCGCGGGAGCCAGGCTCCTTTCAGACATCGCGACCGCAGCTTTGCGAGGCTACGTCGATACGGTGACCACATCGGGCACCGTCGAGTCGTGGTTCAATGTCATTTCCCTGGCCACTCACCTCGCTGGCGCGTTGTGCTGGTTCTACGCGGCGTCGGGGCTGGTAGCGGTGCTGGGGCTGCATGGCGACCATGGCCGAATCGACGCAGCCATGGGCAGCCTTGGGCTCCTATGCGTAGAACTGGCCGTCGTCATCGGCGTGTTCCCCCCGGCTGCCCCGTTCTTCATCGCGGCGATAGCCTTCGTCGCGTTCTCCTCCGAAACCGCTGTAACGGCAGGACTAGGCCTGCTTGCCGCCGCCCTGGTCGCCTTGCCTCTAGCAGATCCTCGTGTCCTGGCTGATTTCGGGAGCCGATCGGGGAGCTATGCCAACGTCGCCTCGAGGCTGCTCGGCGTCGGGTTCCGAGGGACGACAATAATGGCGGCCATCTCGGCACCATTCGGGCTATGGCTCGTCGCGGCGGCCTCTCCCGTCGCGCGACTGCGCCGGGGGCGAAGCACCGCGCCCGTGTGGATTGTCGGGGCAGTAGCGTGCGCGGCCACGGAGGCGGTCTTGAGGCTGGCGTTCGGCACGTCATGAGCGTCTTTTTCCACATCGACCTTGATGCCTTCTTCGCCTCGGTTGAGGTGATAGACGATCCCTCGCTGGCCGGGCGCCCGGTTATCGTCGGCGCAACGCCAGGCCACCGCGGCGTCGTATCCACCTGTTCCTACGAGGCGAGGGAGTTCGGCGTTCGATCAGCCATGCCGATATCCGAAGCGTACAGGCGCTGTCCGCAAGCCGCGTTCCTGCCGGTGAGGATGGCCCGCTACGCCGAAATGTCATCGCGCGTCATGGCTGTTTTCGGCGAGTACACGCCTGACGTCGTCCGCGTTTCAATCGATGAGGCGAGCCTCGACATGACCGGCACGGAGCGTCTGTGGGGACCGCCCAAAACGGCGGCCACGGCCATACGCGACAGGGTTGCCTCCCTGACCGGCCTTTCCATATCGACGGGAGTCGCTTCAAACCGATACGTCGCCAAGGTTGCGTCGGGGGTAGAGAAGCCAGCGGGCCTGGTCGTCGTGGAGCCAGGCGACGAAGCCGGCTTCATGCTCGGGCTGAGGCTGAAAGATCTCTGGGGGGTCGGCGGCAAGACGCGTGACCGGCTCGGGCAACTGGGCATCGATACCGTCGAAAGGTTGGCCGCTCTGTCTCCGGACTCGTTGTCGTCGCTGTTTGGCGTTTCCGGCGGAGATTTCATCCGCAAGGTCGCCCGCGGAATCGACCCGGGCATCTATGACGGCGACCCGAAGACGCGATCGATGAGTTCGGAGAGGACCTTCGAGGTTGATGTCACAGACAGGTCGGTAGTCGAGTCGACTTTGCTCGGCATGGCGGAGGAACTGGTCGCCAGGATGTACCCGGAAGGTCTCCAGTCGAGTTGCGCGATACTCAAGCTGCGCTACGACGATTTCGAGACGATCAGCGTGCGGCGAACCCGGCAAAGCCCTTTCGTTGGTTCCGCCGGCGTCTACGAAACGGCGGTAGCGTTGCTCGACGAGAAATGGATGGGCCGCCCGGTTCGACTCATCGGCCTCGGTCTCGCGATCGACAGGCACTCGGGGCAGGGCGACCTGTTCGATGACCCGGGCGAGCGGGCCGCGCGCGTCGAGCAGGCCGTCATCGATGCCTCCCGGCGCGGCCTTGGCACGATGACGCGGGCGCGCCTGATCCCAAGGCCCGTCTCGCCGGGGGCTATTCCGAAAAAGCCTTCCTGATCACGGCCGACCGGGCGTTCACGATGGCGGACAATTCGTCCCGGACCTTGACCAGGCAGTCGTCCACGGCGGCCTGCTCTGTACCGCCTTGTCCTCGCACTCCGTCCTTGGCCTCGGCGAAAACGACGGTGCCATCGAGCCGCACTATTCGGAGAGTCGCCTTGGCGTTGGCGATGTAGATGTTGTAGACCTTTCCGCCGTATTCCATGCGGGAAGGCTGACCAACCTCGACATTGACAAGCGCAAAATACCCTGCCTTGACCGCGCCCGCGAGCGCCGCCAGTGCTGTGACGTCTCCCCCGAAGGCGGCGCCGAAGCGTGCCGGCGCCAGGACGCCGTTGTACGGTACGACCTCGACGCCCAGGGGCTTGAGCGAGGTCGCGACCGCGTCGAGGACCCGGGGATTGGAGCCGTCGCCTGCCGGCGTCCTCTCCATCACGGCGACGATGGCAAGGTTCGGCGGGGCTACATAGCTGAAGTCGCGGAAGACCGTCTTGAAGGCGAAGCTGTAGCCTTCCGACGTGAAGACCGGATAGGCCCGGACGACGGCGTCCTTGCCCGGCGAGGCGATGGAGGTGATGCCGGTATTTGCGAGGCCCTTCGAATCGGTAGCCACACTGGCGTTGAGGTTCCCTTCATTGGCTATGAACTCGAAGCGTATGAACGCGTCGGGCACGGGACTCTTGGCGTAGCCGTAGCTCTCGTAGAGATAGACAGCCGGCATCGGCCCTTCGCCGCGCGCGGCCGCCCTGGAAGAACCCGTCCTCTGCGAACCGTCCGACGCCAGCCATGACTCGTGGGGCTCGACCGTCAACCTCGTGCCTATGGCGTTCAGCGTGCCGGTGATCTCGTCGGCCCTGGCGCGCTTGCCCGCTTTCGTCACCCTGGCAAGGGCGGAAATATAGAATTTGATGCCTTCGGCGAGGTGGTTGGCGTCGATCGAGGAGCGGGCCTTGGCGACGATCGCGTCGATTTCGGTGTCGGACGTCGCGGCAGCCGAGGAGGGAGTCGCCGGGATTGCCTGGCCCGTCGCCTCGACCCGGTCGGCCGTAGCCGATCCGCCGGCATCGCCTGAGGCCGGGGCTTGCTGGCCGGGGCCGGGTGAAGACACGCACGCCGCGAGTGTTACGGCGACGATCATCGCCATGACCGGAACTTTGCTCATCTTCGCACCTCACCGTTTCTGCCATCTCTGGCTATGATAATGGAACTGTTTTCACCACGAAACGCTTGCTGCGACGGGGACGGCTGACGCATAGAGGTCCGCCGCTTTCATCGAGAACGACGCCTTCCTTCCGGCGATGGTGAAACCCCGCGCCGTCTTGGGAATCCTGGGCAAATCGAACGTCAGGTTTACGGTATAGTCGGCGAAAGCGACGCGTACGAATTCGACCAGGTCGGGATCCGTGGGTGAAATCCCCCCGGATAGGGTCAACGACAGTGTTGACGTTCCTCCGCTTTCGCCGTAGACGGCGAGTTTGCCTTCGGGGTCGAGGAACGAGGCAAACGCCGCAACCGACGGGAAGGCCAGCGCGGCGGTGACGGTGAACGATTCGCCGCCGTCCTTGCGCGACCATGAGCGCAACTGGCCTCCGGCACGCGTCGCCGCCAGCTCCATGTCGTCACGGCCGACCGGCAGCGGCAGGTACGCCGCGTTGGCGCCCAGCTTTCCGAGTTCGTCGACGGCCGTCGATACGGTATAGGTCATCAACAGTTCCACCGCGCCGTCGGCTGCGATGCGTCCATTGGCGTCGATGCCGATGCACGAGGCGAGAAGGAGGGCAAGAGCCAGGAACAGGCAGGAACGGCAATGTTTCATGGTGATAAAAATAGCCCAAATGTGTCGGGTTGTCGAGGCTTCGTATCGAGGGAGCGGTCGTCTCGGTAAAGACGACGTCTCAATCGAAACGTTCGCTGGCTATGGATGAGTCGTGGATACGCAGCGAGAATTCGCCTTCTATGACCGCGAGCGCCTTGCGCATGACCGTTTCACCGAATTCGGTGGAGTTCGAGACTATGGCTGCGCCAAGTTCGGCAAAGCGCAGTGAATCCTGCAGGTCCGTCTCCGCGCACGATACGTGGAACCGCAGCCTGAGCTTGTCCTTTATTGACTTGACGACCCGCCGTTTGTCCTTGAGGCTCGACGACTCGGGCACCTCGAATATGACCTGGAGCATCG
>PGXR01000159.1:6792-13921 GCA_002839245.1 Spirochaetae bacterium HGW-Spirochaetae-7
CCCAGTATTCCCGCCAGTTCCTCGTCGCCCGCGGGGGCATCGGAAAGCCTGCCGCGCCGTACATTGCCCGGATTCCTACGGAGCCGGCGTCTACTGGCGCCTGGACGATCTATACCGAAGGCGACATACCCGATTGCCGCCGCCAGGCTGGCAAGGGCGACGACAGTCTCGGCCATCCCACGGGCCATGCGGTCATCCGCCGACGGGAACCATGCTTCGACCGTGGCGTACGATTCGACCGCGTAGTCTGATGGCGATGCCTGGCGCTGCGTCGCCAGGAGGACCCGGCCGTCGATGCGGAGAGCCATGGCGCCCGCAGCTCGCGCGGAGGCGACCCGTTCGGCGTCGCTTGCCGCCGAAGCCATCGCCATGACGGCGGCCTGCCTGGCGTGCTTGGCTGTCGCCGCTAGTCCCGGGATGAGCAATGTATCCGACGCGACGGCTCCGGCCACCACGATGCCTATGCCAAGCGCGGCGGCGAGCTTGCCCCTGGCGCAATTGCGGGCGGCTGATGATGGCGGTGCAAGCCTCGCCACCCTGAGAAGCCTCAGGGCTGCCAGCACCGCGAGCCCGCCCATCGGCGGCGTACCAAGCCAGAAGCCTCGTACCGCCGCCGCCCCGAAGTCGGCCCCCGCCAGGCCGGAAAGGAAAGGCCCCGATACGGCAAGCAACGGCACGACGGAGGAAAGGCCGGCCATCCATGGGAAGGGCCGTTCGCGAAGAGCTGCGCGGACGATGAATTCATAGGCGAAGACCATGTCGAAGAGGGTGGCGACTATGGAGAAATACGCCCGGGGACGCCAGTGAAGGCCCGAGGCCGCGACGGCGGCTCCCGCAATCACGGCGACGACAGAAATTACAGCCAAGGCGTCCAGCGTCGCAGCTATAGTCGTACCGCGGTGTCCGAGAATGACGGACTTATCATTATCCCATTCCATGAGATACAATGATATACGCGAACGATGATAAAGAAAAGGGCAAGAATATGCGCATCCGTCTCGTTCGCGCTGGCGATTCTCGCCATCGAAGCGTTTCCATGCGCCGCGCAATCCCTGGTTTCAGCCCTTCCTGTGGAACCTCCTTCGAGCCTGTTCTCGGCCAAGCTCGGCGACGCGGATGTCGAGGCCTTCGCCCAGGGCTTCTGGGAGGCTTCGATCCTGAGCACCGGCGCCCTTTCCATCGGGTCGGCCGATTCAGGTTTCAACGCCGTCCCCTTCCTTTTCACGCAGACTCCCGACCTGTACACCTTCCTGCGCTACCGCCAGAAATGGGTTTTCGAGGCATACGTGACGCAGGAACTGAAGAACGCCAAATTCTCGCTCGCTTTCGAGGGCGACGATGCTGATTTCATCAAGAGCGCGCGGCTGGGCAACGCAGACATCACCATGGGCGCCTATCCCTACATGGCTTTCGGTTCGCCCGAGGGTTCCTTCGGCGCGGCGCTCAGGGCCGTCGATTCCGACAGCGGCGTATCGCTCGATGCTATGGTACGGTGGGACGGCCTTAGCTGGAAGACGAGGACGTTCTTCGGCGGCGCCGAGGCGCTTGAGTCCACGCTCTCGCCGAGGGACAACCTTCGCGGCAGGAGATTCGTGCTTGGCGGCACGGGGGTAACTGGGCTCGTACTTGTCGATACTACCGCAACAGGATCGAGGGTCCTGAACTCGGACGAATACTCGGCGTCCCTAGCCGCCGGTGTAGTGCTGCTGAAGGCGGAACCCAGGGGGACTTTGACGGCAAGCTGGAGTGATGGTAGCTCCCATGATGGTATTGTGCTGTATTCATATTCGGTCGAGCCGAACGGTACCGTTACGCGCACTACTACGGGCTACGAGGTGCGCAACCTCTACGCCCTGCCCGATACGAGCTCGGCCCGCAAGCTTTTCCTCCGCGATCTTGCGACCGGGACGACCGCCATCGGCTATTCGGTATCGCGGGTCGCACCCGGGCTTGTCCAGGTGGTCAAGGACGACGCGGTACCATTTCCCGTCAATGACAACTTCAGGTTGCCGTTCAAGGCCGACGCCCCCTGGATCTACGACGAGCCTGCCGCCGACGGCTCCGTGAGTCCGGCAGGCGACGGATATGCCATAGTCGCAAAGGTCGTCGAATCGGTGGAATCGATACAGCTCGAGGACGCCACGGTAGCCGGTACCATCACCGTGTACCGCGACGGGGTCGAATCGGTAGCGTTCGACTACGACGCCGAAGCGCGGACCCTCACGCTGTCGCCGCCGCCGCGTTCGGGCGAACGCGTGCAGGTGCGCTACGCCGTCTCGAGCCAGGACCGCTCGAACGGCGCGCTGGCCTTCGGCCTTGGCTCGCGCTTCCCGTGGCTTGGCTTCGACTGGGCCACGGCGTTCGGCGGGCGCTGGCCCATGTTCGGATCCAGCTACGACGAGGGCGGCGAACTCAAGGGCGCGTGGCTGGGCCTGTCAGCCGGCGTCTCCAAGGAGGCGAAATCCGCGTCGTTCGCGCTAGACAGTCAGGTCCGCTACCAGCGGGCCGGTGCCTCGGGCCTGTACCGCGTCGCCGGCATGGAGGACTACTCCGGCTCATCGAATACCCTGGTGCCGTTCAGGGGAGTTTCGGGAGACTTCGCCAACATTGTAGTCTCGACGGCGCTGGATCCTGATCTCGGCTTTGCGCCGGCCTTCTCCGCCATAATCGACGACCTGCATTCCATCGGCTCGGGCAACCGCGCACTCGTCCTTACGGCCATCTCGGCAACTGTAGAAGCGACCTTCACCCGCTACATCGACTACGCGCCGCTGCCCACGTTCCGCACGCTTTCGTTCTTCGTCAAGGCGGATGAGATAGTTGGAAACCCGACGATGGAAGTGCGCGTTGGTAACGGATTGGCGACCGGGTACAAGGGCGCTTCGGTGACCGTAGCGGTCGACAGCCTCGGCGCAGGTTGGTACAAAGTCGAGCTGGACCTTGACCCCATGGCCGGCGTCACCGTCTACCGGGCCGATGGCCAGGCGGTGTCGGTGGGCGCCTCGGGCTCGTACTCGGCGCCGGACGCGGCAGGCCTCGTCGAGATAATAGTAAGCGGCTTGACCTCTGGCAACGTCGCCATCGACGAGATAATCCTTGAAAACCCGCGCGATGGCTTTTCGGTACTGGCCGGTGGATCGTTTTTCCTGGGTGACAAATCGAAGAAAGCAGGCGCCTGGCTTGAGGCGCGGGCGGACGGCGTCGTCGACGCCCGGCCGGTGATAGCGGGCAGCGCCGAGGCGGGCTGGACCGGAAAACCCGCATCGCTCGCCGTCTCGGCGACTCCCGCCTGGGCCGACGGCGAAGGCTCTATCGGAGTGGGATACGCGGTCGCCGTGCCTGGCCGCTCGTCGCCAGTCCGTTTCGTCGACGAGTTCTCCCGCGACGAGGTT
The DNA here is from genome assembly GCA_002839245.1 of Spirochaetae bacterium HGW-Spirochaetae-7. Lineage (GTDB taxonomy): Bacteria > Spirochaetota > Spirochaetia > Treponematales > UBA12059 > SZUA-370. The sequence goes on from PGXR01000159.1 coordinate 10,185, forward strand.
CTGGGCCGCTACGGCAGGAGCCTCGAGGCGGTCCTGTCGACCGCGGGCTTCTCGGCGTCGGCAATGGCCAGATCGGCGGAAGATGCACAGGAATTCTCGCAGTCCTGGAAGGCCGGCCTGTCATACGGAAACCTGGCGTCGGTCACTGGAACGGCCAGCCTTGACGCGCAGGCGGCGCCGGTCGCCGGAATGGGGATAATCGATTCGTGGATGGAGTCGTGGCGTCTGGCGCTGCCGGTCGAGGAAGCGAAGGCGGACTCCAGGCGCCTCGAGCTGTCGGCTGCGCTGCTCGGCTCCGACCTGACCGCTTCCGCGTCGCGGCAATGGAATGTAAGCTCGCCCGCCCAGACGGCTTTCGGGGCAACGGCTTTCGGGGCAAAGGCGACACTGCCGCTGCGCATCGGCGCGGTGGATTTTGCGCCGTACTACCTGCGCAAGTCTTCAGTGGACCGGCAGGATTCGGCCGGCTCGTTCGCCGCCGACGCAGCCGGGCTCGCCGACGCCGTTTCATCGGCCGGGAGGCTTTGGTCGGCGGCGCCTCTGGCAGAGCTGTGGAACGCCGAGGCTTTCGACGGCTTCGGTAAATTCTCGGAAGGCTCGAGGAGCGCCAGTCACCGGGCGGAAATCGGCCTGTCGGCCCGCAGGCCCATAGGCTACGGGCTCGTCGACCTGTTCGTCCCGAGCGCCGTCTCGGCTGCCTGCGCCAGGGTCGTCGGGCTGGAGAACGACACCCTCGTCGAGTCGAGCGTCTATTCCATTTCGCTGTCGGGCGGCGCGGCGAACGTCTTCGCTTCGACAGGGGTGCTGCCCAGGCTCAGCAGCGTGGCTTTCGACGAGTATTCGTACCGGACGTCACTCGACATGACGCGCTACGCTTCCGACGGATCGGTGCTCCCCAAGCTCGCCTCCAATTGCACTGTCAGCTTCGAAGGACTGTCGGGCTCGGTGGTCGCGCTGACCTCCAGTTTCAACTGGCAAGTAACGAGGACGCAGACTCCATGGTCGGAGGTCCTGGGCGTGGCGCTGAACACCCGCCCGAAACGCACCTGGCTGGGCGACCTCGTGGGCGTCGCCCTTGATTCCAGGCGAAAGGCCGCAGCCAGCCGGGAAACTCCCGGATCATGGGTCTCCGAATGGTTCGACGCGGTGACCGCGGATCCGCCCGCGCTCAGGGAGTCGTTCGCCTTCGATGCTTCGGTGGGTCGGTCGGGATCGGGCGCGGAACCCTTGGTCGTCAGGAATTCACTGGACTGGTCGAGCAAGGCGACCGCCCAGGCTGCGCTCACCGTCGGCCTGGGCGCCGGACTGTGGCAGGCACTCTCGGTCGGCGCCAGCAGCACGGTGTGGAGTTTCGGCTACAGGCTCAGCCTCGAGGCCAAGGTGGTGTTCTGACCTTCTGGCCTTCTATCCGTGGCTCCGTTGACAGCGTTTTTCGCTTTCCTTATAGTGACCCCACCATGAAAAGACGCCTTGTAACCAGTGCTCTCCCGTACGTGAACAATGTCCCCCATCTCGGCAACCTTATCCAGGTGCTTTCCGCCGACGTATTCTCCCGCGGTTCGCGGCTCCGCGGGTTCGAGACGCTGTACATCTGCGGGACCGACGAATACGGTACCGCCACCGAGACCAAGGCCGCGGAGGAGGGCGTAACACCTGCGGAGCTCTGCACGCGCTTCTATGCGATCCACCGTGACATCTACCAGTGGTTCGGCATAGCGTTCGACAAGTTCGGCCGCACCTCGACGCCGCGCCAGACCGAGATCGTGCAGCAACTGTTCAAGGACATCGACGCGGCCGGTTATGTCAGCGAGCAGACGATAGAGCAGCTGTACTGCGACCCTTGCGGACGCTTCCTGGCCGACCGATACGTACGCGGCACCTGTCCCCACTGCGCTTACGCCGACGCGCGCGGCGACCAGTGCGAGTCATGCGGCAAGTTGCTCGAGCCAACGGAACTGGAACAGCCCAAGTGTTCGACCTGCGGAGCGACCCCTCGTTCCCGTCCGACCAGGCACCTCTACATCGACTTGCCCGCGATCAGGCCGAAGCTCGAGGCCTGGATGAAGGAGGCAAGCGTCAAGGGCTTCTGGGCCAACAACGCGGTCCAGATGACGCAAGCCTGGATACGCGACGGCCTCAAGCCACGCGCGATAACCCGCGACCTCAAGTGGGGCATCCCCGTGCCCAAGGCGGGATTCGAGGACAAGGTCTTCTACGTCTGGTTCGACGCGCCCATCGGGTATATAAGCATGACGGCGACCCTTGGAGACGAGAAAGGCTTCGACTACCAGGACTGGTGGAAGAGTCCGGAGGACGTCGAGCTGTACCAGTTCATAGGCAAGGACAACATCCCTTTCCATACCGTCATCTTTCCGAGCACGCTTTTGGGATCCGGCAGGAAGTGGACGATGCTCCACCACATGTCGAGCACCGAGTACCTCAACTACGAATCGGGCAAGTTCTCCAAGTCAAAGGGCGTCGGCGTCTTCGGCACCGACGTGATGGAGACGGGAATTCCCGCCGACGTCTGGCGCTTCTACATCTTCTACAACCGCCCCGAGAAGAGCGACGTGACCTTTACCTGGAACGACTTCATGGAACGCGTCAACGGCGAGCTGATCGGCAACCTCGGCAACCTGGCCAACAGGACGCTGGCGTTCATCCAGCGCTTCTACGAAGGCGCCATTCCCGCCGGAAAACCCGACGAGGCGTTCTGGAAGGAAGTACGCAGCCTCGAGGCCGCCGCCGCCGCCCAGCTCGACCGGGCGGAACTACGGGACGCCTTCAGGACCGCATTCCAGATCGCCGACATCGCAAACAAGCGATTCCAGGCCGAGGAGCCGTGGAAGGCCCGCACCGCCGATCCCGAGAAGGCGGCGAGCCTGCTGTCCGACCTGTGCTACGTACTCCGGGACCTGTCGATAATCATGCATCCGTACATGCCGCAGGCGATGAGCCAGCTGGCCGGCTTCTTCGGGCTGTCGGTGGCGAGCGCCGCGGGAGCCCAGGGCATGAGCTGGGCTGACGTCGGCAAGCTGGAAGGGCTGTCCCGGGTCGATTCAGTCGAAGTACTGTTCCAGAAACTGGAAGCCGACAAGGTGGCTGAATTGCGCGACAGGTATTCAGGGTCCCAGAAGGAACGTGCCGAGCGAGACGCTCGCCAAGCTCATCGATCTCCGGGTCGCGAAAATCATCAAGATTGAACGCCATCCAAAAGCCGACAAGCTGTACATCGAAACGCTCGATGACGGCTCTGGCCTGGAGCGCGTGATAGTCTCGGGCCTCGTGCCTTTCTACACGGAAGAAGAGCTGCTCGGAAAGAACGTCGTCCTCGTCAACAACCTGAAGGCGGCGAAGCTCCGAGGCGTGGAATCCAGGGGCATGCTGCTCGCGGCGTCGAAATCGGGAGCCGAGGGCAAGGAGACGGTCGAGGTACTCGACGCCCCATGGGCCGCGCCGGGAGCTCGTGTCGTGCTTGAAGGGCAGGATCCTGAGCTGTCGGTCGAAACCGAGATTGATGTCGACACTTTCTTTTCAGTGCCGATGAGAGCCGAGGGTTCCATGGCGCTTGTAGGGGCAAAGGTTCTTTCCGTGGAAGGAAAGGCTTTCTCCTTGGCAAAGGTCAGCGAAGGAGAAATAGGCTGATAAGGCCCGCTTTGTATAAAAAAGAAGACAACCGGTGCAGGCATCATCAGTCTCACCGGTTTTTTTATGGAAAAGGATACTATTCGATGCGA
>PGXR01000160.1:0-1007 GCA_002839245.1 Spirochaetae bacterium HGW-Spirochaetae-7
TGCGTGGCCGCATGTCCCCGCTCGGCGGCTGCGTGGTCGCGGGTCGATGGCGGCCCGAGCCCGACCGAAAGGGCCGACGCCCTCGTCGCGCCCGGTGAGCGCCGCCCCGGCCGCTCGGTGCCGGCAGCCTTCGTCGAGCGGGCGAGCGACGCCGAGCTGAGGGCCTTCTTCCGGAAGACCGCGCTCGGCATGTCGTGGATACGGCCCGAAGAGCTAAGACGAAACGCCACCCTTTCCTTGGAATTCCTTCGATCCGGACAGTCTCTCATTTGACTACCCAGGCGCGCGGGGGTTACAGTTGCCGCAAGATACCGAAGCGATGGAGATACCTGTACCATGATAACCCAACTCGACCGTGACCTGTTATCGGCAGCCGTGGAGCGCGCACGGCGTTCAAGGGCCGAGGGCAATCACCCCTTCGGCGCGGTCCTCGCCGACGCCAGGGGCAAGGAAGTCCTTGCCGCAGGCAACACCGTTCCCGCGGAAAGCGACTGCACCGGCCATGCCGAGACCAACCTTGCGCGGGCGGCATCGAGGAAATTCGACCGTGCCTTTCTTTCAGGCTGCACATTGTACACGAGCGCCGAGCCATGCGCCATGTGCTCCGGGGCGATATACTGGTCGGGCATCGGCCGGGTCGTCTACGCGCTGTCCGAGAGCCGACTAAGGCAGATCACCGGCGACGACCCGGAGAACCCGACCCTCGACCTCCCGTGCCGCGATGTCTTTGCCCGCGGCCAACGCCCTATAGCGGTAGACGGCCCCATAGACACGCCTGGCGCAGCCGAGGTCCACGAAGGGTTCTGGAAGGCGCGATGATCAAGCTCGAAACCTATGTAAACAAGACCGTTCCATTCAAATTCATGGGAGCCGAAATGAGTTTCGAGCTGTCGCACGGGCTGTTCAGCTCGTTCGACATAGACTCGGGCTCCCGGCTCCTGCTCAAGCTCGTGGCGAAGAACGTGGAAACAGCGGACGTCGGGTCGATACTCGACATAGGCTCGGGC
>PGXR01000160.1:1061-7709 GCA_002839245.1 Spirochaetae bacterium HGW-Spirochaetae-7
GCCTGCGCCTTCAGCGAGCGCAACGCGAAGAGAAACAAGGTAAGACCCGAGTCGGTCGACCACGCGCTCTTCCTCGACGGCCTAGCTGGCGGGCGTTTCGACCTGGTCCTGTGCAACGTGCCCGCCAAGGCTGGCCCGCCGGTGCTCGACCGATTCCTGCGCGAGCTTCCGGGCGTCGTCTCGGAGCGCGGCTGGGGAGCCGTCGTCGTCGTGGAGCCCATAGCCGCCGCGGCCCTGGAGTCCATCCTTGGCTCGGGCGCAACGGTCGTCGCCAGGGAAGCCGGGGCCGGCCACAGCGCCATACTGTTCCGCCGGGGTACGGCATCGGACGCGTCTGCCGACGCCGGTTGGGCAGCGCTGGAACGCTCGGAGGAAACAGTCAGGGCGGGCAGGGCCACCTACCGATTCAGGGGCTACTGGGGACTGCCGGAGTTCGATACGCCGTCGTTCGCCACCAGCCTGGCCATGGACCTGTGCGAAGACGCCATGGCGGGCTCGCTGGTCCGCCGCGTCGCTGTCGTCAACCCTGGCCCGGGGCGTATAGCCTGCCGGATAAAGTCCCGCGCAAATGGCGCCGTGATAGACCTCTGCGGCAGGGATGCCCTCGAGCTTGTCGCGACAACCCGCAACCTCGCGCTTGCCGGCAACCAGGAAGTCCCGGCGGGTATGACGACGGCGTCCCCTGACGGACTAGCCGACGCCTCGTACGACCTGGTCGTCGAGATCCCCGACGTGACCCCGCGGGTCGACACGCTCGCGGAGTCGTGGGCCCACGCGGCGAGGATACTCAAATCGGGCGGCTCGTACGTGGCGGCCATGCCGTCGGCCGTAATGGACCGCTTCGAAAAGAAGCGCCCGAAGGGTTTCGTCCGCATAACGGCCCGCAAGAAGAAGGGCTTTGCCTGCGCCGCCTGGCGCCTCGGCTGACAGGAGGTACCTGCAATGCTCGCACTTCGAACCAGGAAATTGTACGGCATCGATCCCAAGTCGTGGGAGCACCCCGCGGATCTCGCGGCGATGTCGGCCCTGCGGGACGTGAAGGGACTCGACGAGGTGATCAAGTTCATCTTCGGCAAGACGAGCGAGCAGTCGATACGGCTGCTGCACATCGCGTCGGCTGTCCGGGTCACGCCGAACCAGTTTCCCCGCGTCCACCAGATGCTCGAAAGGACGGTCGACGTATTCGACTGGCCGTACCGGCCCGAAGTCTTCGTGACGCAGAGCCCGTTCTTCAATGCCGGCGTCTTCGGAGTCAGCGAACCCTTCATCGTCCTCAACAGCTCGCTGGTGCAGCGCCTTGACGACGCCGAGCTGTCCTGCGTCGTGGCCCACGAGATGGGGCACGTAATGAGCGGGCATGCCATCTACAAGACCCTGCTGTGGCTCCTGCTCAACATATCGTCGATGCTCGTGCCGATGGCCGAACTCATCCTGCTGCCGGTCGTCGCGGCCCTTCGAGAATGGGACAGGAAGAGCGAACTCACCGCCGACCGAGCCGGCCTCCTCGCGTCGCAGGTAGAGGAGCCGAACTATACGCTCCTGATGAAGATGGCCGGCGGCGACGACGTTTCCCAGCTCAACATGAACGATTTTTTCGCCCAGGCGGAAGAGTACGACAAGCAGAAGACCCTGCTCGACGGACTGTTCAAGATGCTCAACACCGTCTGGGAATCGCATCCCTTCCCGGTGATCAGGCTGACGGAACTCAAGAACTGGGCGGTTTCAGGTCAGTACCAGGCGATACTCGACGGAAACTACCTCAAGCGCGGCCTGCACCAGGCTGATCCCGCGGAAGAGCTCCGGCAGGGCTTTGAATTCTACAAGTCCGAATTCGAGGCGAAAGACGATCCCCTGTCGAAGACGGTCCGCAACCTCGGCGACGGACTGTCGAAACTAGGCGATGACATAGGCGAGGCGCTCAAGGGCTTGTTCGAGTAGCGCGTGTCGACCGCTTCGAGCAGTCGCCGCAGATGCCCGAGAGGTACATCGTATGCTTCGTGACGCGGAGGTCCAGTTTTTGCTCCACCTCCGCTACTAGGCCGCCAATCTTGCAAGCGCCCAGGTCGACGAAGCGGTGGCACGACTCGCAATGGAACCAATGCCTGTGCGCTGCATGAGCATCGTGCGCTGCATGAGCATCGTGCGCTGCACGTGCGGCGTGAGCCGAGGCATAGAAGCGCTCGACGCCGTCCTCCGCGCAATACAGCACGAACGACTCCGCGAAACCGGTCTCCTCCAGATGGTGGAGGGCGCGGTACACTGTGGCCATGTCGCACCTTACGGATATCCTGGCGGCGACGCTGGCAGCCGAAAGCGGCTCGGTGGCGGCGTCGAGCGCGGCCAGCACCGCGGCCCTTGCCCTGGTCATGCCGGCCTCCTCGGGCCTGTTTCCCCTGCTTTCCGCCGGCGGGTCCTGGCGCCGATCGCGGCTACGGCCGACGCGGCGAGGAATACGGCGCCCGCCACGACGACGACGACAGCCCCGGCCGGCATGTCCAGCGCCCAGCTGGCCGCAAGTCCGGTGACGGTGAAGGCAGCAGACATGACGGCTCCGCCGACCATCATGCCCGCGAGGTTCCTGGAGACGAATCCTGCCGTGCCCGAAGGCAGGGTAAGCATCGCTATGACCATCACGAGACCCACGAAAGTCTGCAGGAGCACCACGGCTATCGCGGTCACCGCCAGCGTGGCCATGAAAATCGCGTCCGTCGGTACGCCGCGCACGCGGGCAAACTCTTCGTCGAAGGCGCTGGCCTCGATCTGCGGGTAGAATCGCCATGCCAGCAAGACTACCGCCGCGTCGAGGATGGCCAGCATGGCGAGGTCTTTAGCGGACACGAGGAGGATGTTGCCGAAGAGGTAGCTCATCGGGTCGGCATAGCCGGGAGTCTTGGCGATGAACAGCACGCCGACGCTCATGCCTATCGCCCATACCGCGTTGATTACCGTATCTTCCCGTTGTTTGGCCTTGAGCGACACGAAGCCTATGATGCCGGCGGCTATCACGGCGAAGACGAAGGCGCCGACTATCGGCGGCAGTCCGGGCACCACGCCCGTGGCGGACAGGAACAGCGCCATGCCGATGCCGCCGAGCACCGCGTGCGATATCGCCCCCGCCAGTCCCGCGATGCGCTTGACGGTGACCACGGCGCCGAGCGCGCCGAAGAGGATCGACGACAGCAGGCCGGCGATCAGGGCGTTGCGAACGAAGGGCATGGACGGGTCGAAGAGGGCGGAGACGTAGCCGTTCATCGCTCTTCCTTTCCGCCGCAGCAGGAATTTTCCGGCAGCTCGGTGTCATGGAGCACCTGGAGAGCGGGTCCGCCGTACAGCTCGTTGGCGACATGGTCCGCGGGCTCCACCTTGTGCCTGATCACGCTCCTGCCCGCGCCCCGCTCGCCGACGCAGAACACCGCGTCGGTAAGTGCCGACACGAAACCGGTGTCGTGCGTGACGACGAGGATGGTCGCGTGGCCCTTGAGGCTGCCGAGCGTCCTGAACAGCCTGCCTTCGCTTTCGGCGTCCATGTTCGCTGTCGGTTCGTCGAGCACGAGCAGTTCAGGCTCGGCCGCCAGCGCCCTCGCGACGAGGACGCGCCTCCGTTGCCCGCCGGACAGCTCGGAGTACGGGCGCGACGCAAGCTCAGCCACGTCGGCCAGTTCGAGCGCCTTGGACACGGCGTCGGCGTCGGTCCTCGCGTAGCGCCTGGTCGAACCGCGCAGGCGGCCCATCCTGACGACCTCTGATACAGAAATCGGGAAAGCCGGATCGTACGAGGCATGCTGCGGCACGTAGCCTATCGACTGCCTGGCGTTCTTGGGGGGCAGCCCAAGCACCGTTATCGTGCCGGATGACGGACTCGCGAGCCCGAGCAGAAGCTTCAGCACTGTCGTCTTGCCTGCGCCGTTGGGGCCGATCAGCGCGGCGAATTCGCCCGCGTGTATGTGGAAGTGGGCCCCGTCGAGCACCCGAAGCTCCCCGTAGGAGAACGATACGTCGTCGAAGCGTATGGCGATTTTAGTGTCCGTGGCCGGTTCGTCATGCATGTCGTCCATATCCTTCCCGCTACTTCGCGGCTTTTTTCAGGGCTGCGCCAATGCGCCTGATATTTTCGAGCCAGTCGGGAGCCAGCGCGTCGATCTCCACGACTATTCCGCCGATGGCGTCGGCGACCGTCTTCGCGGCGCTGGCGGGAAACTGGGGCTGGACGAAGATGATCCTGGCGCCGTCGGTGCGGGCGGTATCGATGAGCGCGGCAAGGTTCTTCTGCGTTGGTTCCTTGCCGCCGGTCTCCACGGCTTCCTGAACGATGCCGAAATCGTCCAGCAGGTAACCGAACGACGGATGGTAGACGAACACCGTTTTGCCGCGAAGCGGCGCCAGGTCCCGGGCCAGGGTGGACCAGGCGGCGTCTATGTCGGCGACGAGCTCATCGTGGTTGGCCGAATAGATCGAGGCTCCCGCGGGGTCCCGGGTCGATAGCGCGTCGCGGATGTTGGCCGCCATGGTTTTTGCCGCCTGCCTGCCCAACCAGACGTGGATGTCTAGCCCTCCACCCCCATGGGCGGCGTCCGACTTTTCGCCGGCATGGGCGTGGGCCTCGAGTTTCCTGTAGGCGATGCCCCCGGTCGTATCGACGATGGCCATCTTCGGGTACAGCGCGGCCACCTTCGGCCGTAGCGCCCGCTCGAAGTCAGCTCCCACCAAGAGCCACAGCGGCGACGACGAAAGCTCGGCCATCTGCCGGGGCGTCGGGTCGTACGAATGGGGATCCTTGCCCTGGCCGACGAGGACGAGGACTCGTACCCGCCCGCCCGAGATCCTGTCGACGAAATACGCCTGGGGCATGATGCTGACGGTGACGACGGGGACTGTCCCCGCCGGTCCGCTCGGCCCGGAACCCATGGCGAACGACGGTGCCGTCAGCCACAACAAGCCAAAAGTCAGCGTGGCGATGGTGGTGTCAAGTTTCATGGGGTCTCCTGGCTCAATGTCCAAAACATTGCGAATGGTTCGCATCGCGAATGGCTTGCAGAATATACCGATCGAGGACCGGCCAGGCAAGCGGCTGGGATGAAATTTATTTTACGTTGTGCCTCGGCCGGTCGGAGGATATACTCTGACGTAAGAGTTCCTGGAGGATTATGTGACTGCAAGCCTGGCCATCGCGGTAGCGGCGCTCAGCGGCTTTATCGCCGTAACCTATGCCATCATGAAGAATTCATGGATACGCAAGCGACCTGTCGGAAATGAGATTCTGGAGCGCATCGCCGGGTACATCGCCGACGGAGCCGCAGCCTTCCTCAAGCGCGAATATACGGTGCTCGTGCCGTTCGTCGCCCTGGTGGCGCTGTTCCTTGCCGTCGCCAACTCCGGCTCGCTCAAGCTGTCGGCGGGCGCGTTCGCTCTCGGTTCGATATGCTCGGCCGCCGCCGGATACTTCGGCATGAAGACGGCGACATCCGCGAACTCCAGGACCGCCGCCGCCGCGGTTGGCGGCATCGAGCCGGCGCTCCGGGTCGCCTTCGCCGGTGGTTCGGTGATGGGCATGACCGTAGTCGGCCTGGCGCTCCTTGGCGTGGCGGCGGTGCTGGCCGTCGGCGTGGCGCTCTTCGGCGAGACACTGCATGCTTTCCGCGAGACGATATTCCCGATCCTGTCGGGTTTCAGCCTGGGAGCCTCGACGATAGCCCTGTTCGCCCGGGTCGGCGGAGGAATCTTTACCAAGGCGGCCGATGTCGGAGCCGACCTCGTAGGAAAGGTCGAGGCGGGAATCCCCGAGGATGACCCCCGCAATCCGGCTGTCATAGCGGACAACGTCGGGGACAATGTCGGCGACGTGGCCGGCATGGGCGCCGACCTCTTCGAGTCGTACGTCGGCTCGATGGTTGGCTGCGTGATATTGGGTGCCGGCGTCGTCGCCAGCGACGAGCTGCGCATCCGCCTGGCGTTGCTGCCCATCCTGATGGCGTCGATGGGCGTCGGCGCCTCGATTCTCGGCACGTTCCTGGTCCGCGCCAGGAAAGGCCAGTCTCCGCAGAAGGCGCTCAACGCCGGCTCTTTCGGCGCAGCCGGACTGGCCGCGCTCCTCATCTACCCGCTGTCGGCGCTGGTGATGGGGGGCGGCACCTTCGACGGAGGCAAGGGAGCGCTCAGCGTCGCCCTAGCCGCCATCTTCGGCCTGGCGGCCGGAACCGCGATCGGCCTGCTTACCGAGTTCTTTACCGGCACCAACACCTCGCCGGTACGCAAGATAGAGAAGGCGTGCGATACCGGTCCGGCCACCGCTATAATCACCGGGCTCGGCGTCGGCATGATGTCGACCCTGCCACCGGTCCTGGTGATATGCGGGGCCATACTCGGCAGCTATTCGCTCGCAGGGCTCTACGGCATAGGCATGGCCGCGCTGGGAATGCTCGTGACGCTGGGAATCCAGCTGTCGGTAGACGCCTACGGCCCCATCGCCGACAACGCGGGGGGGCTCGCCGTCATGTCGGCCATGGATCCGCACGTGCGCGAGGTGACCGACGAGCTCGACGCGGTGGGCAACACGACCGCCGCGGTCGGCAAGGGCTTCGCGATAGGCTCGGCCGCGCTCACGGCCATCATACTGTTCAGCGCCTTCGCCCAGTCGGCGGGCGGCGCGAA
>PGXR01000161.1 GCA_002839245.1 Spirochaetae bacterium HGW-Spirochaetae-7
GCCTGACGCCGACCGTCTCGAGGAAGGCACGGAGGAATTTCGGGAACACTATCCTGGGGACGCGGGTATCGCCGACGAGGACCGAGATGTCGCGGCCGACAAGCAACGAGCCGAAGGCTTTCTCGAAACTGGCCCTCCTGGCCTTCTCGTCGGCAATCGCCACGAAAAATACCGGATCGGGACCGAGAGAGCTGCCGTAAAGCCCGAACCCGTCGCCCATCCATGAAAGCAAAAGGCCGTCCATGCCAAGGCCGAAAGCTTTGGCGGCGGTATCGTCGGCAAAAGCGTACGCCGATGAAGCCGCCGGTCCGAGTGCCGGCTCGGCTACCTTCCAGAGCGCTGCCGGCTTGCCGGCGGATAGCAGGCTGAAATAGGCCGCCGATTCAGGCAAGCGGGACAGCAGGGAGGGTGTCGTCGATCGACGCCCTAGCAGCGACGCGAGTGCCTGGTCGCTCGAAGAGACGCCGAAGTCCACCGACAGCGAAATCCTGTCGTCCGCCAGCTTCAGGTCGACAACTGCGAGCGACGTGAAATCGATCTTTGCCAGGGCGGCCCGAGCGCCTCCTGTCTCCGGCCCGCCGGAGAGCATCGGTACGAGGACCGCGGGATCAGCTAGAAAACGGAGCGACGAGTCGCCGGGACGCCGTAGCGCGGCGGCGAGTTCGGCTCCCACGCCGGCGTTGCCGGGCTTCAATGCCGCGCGCAGGAGTTCTTCGCTGGAAGCCACGACAAGAAGGCTTCCCGACCTCTTCGCGTACAGGGTCATTCTTCCCTGGTCAGAGCCGGGCGAGTACTCGAATCTCGGCGGCACCGCGTCGGGCACCCATGACAAGCCTTCTACCCTGGCCATCAACCCGGGGGCGAGCCTGGGAGCGAGCGGCAGCAGCCGAAGCGCCGCGGAGCGGTAGCCGAGCGAAACAACGGCGACGAAGCCACCGTCGTCATACATGGCCGCGTCGACCCGGACGTCGGCAAGCCTCGAGAAGGCGGCTGAACGGATGAACGGCTGGGAGCGGATCGAGCGTACGAGGCCGCGTACGGCGCCGACCTCCGGCGCGGAAAGCAATGCATCGACGGCCTTGAGATCGAGGGCTTCGTCGATGAAGTCACCGGCAGACCGCACGCTGGCATAGACGGAAAAACCCGCCGGGATTCGCGCCGCCGGGTCGCTCCTCCACAGGATGGACAGCAAAACCAGGGTCACTGCCGCCGCGACGGGCAGGCCGACGATCAACGCGAGCACCCAGGCGATGACTCGGAGAGGCTTTCGCCGTTCGATGTTGGACAAGGAGGTTCCTCCGTTTCGATTGTCGACCGAAACCCGTTCTTGCGTCAACGCCCGGGTGATGGTAGCATCGACCGATCGAGGTTAACGCATGAAACCCATTGAAAGACTCCGGGCCCTGGACGCCGAGGCCAAGCTGGTAGAACATATTGGCGCAATGCTGGGCTGGGACCAGGAAACCTACATGCCGAGCGCGGCCATCGACGAGCGCTCGGACCAGCTGGCGCTCATGGAATCGTTGACCCATGACATGGCGACGTCCCCGGAGATAGGCTCGATCCTCGCCGAGCTTGGCTCGAACGCCGAGGCGCCCGGCGGCCCCGAGTCGCTGCCGACTATCGACCGCGCCTACCTGCGGGTGATGAGGCGGAAATTCGACCAGGCGACGAAGTTGCCGTCGGAACTTGTCTCCGAGATGGCGAAGGCGACGAGCCTGTCACAGGCGGCCTGGGTCCAGGCCCGCAAGGATGACGACTACCGGGCATTTGCGCCTCACCTCTCGAAAATGCTCGAATTCAACAAGACCGTGGCGGCCTGCCTCGATCCAGGCAAGCGACCGTACGACGTGCTGCTCGACCAGTTCGAGGAAGGCGCCATCGAAGCCCAGGTGGCCTCGGTCTTCAGCGCCTTGCGGGACGACCTCGTCAGCCTCCTTGACAGGATACTCGGCGGTCCCCAGGTCGACGATTCCTTCCTGCGCCGCAATTGCCCCGCGGCCGCCCAGGCCAAGGCGAGCGCCTACTTCATGAAGGCGCTGGCCTTCGATGCGACCAGGGGCAGGCTGGACACGACGGCCCATCCCTTCACCACGACGCTCGGCGGGTCGGACGTGCGCATCACCACGCGCTACGTCGAGGAGTACTTCCCGTCAAGCGTCTTCAGTACGATCCACGAGACGGGCCATGCCCTCTACGAACTCGGGCTGGATCCGTCGCCCGACTACCGCCGCACCTCGCTCGCCGAGGCGTCCAGCATGGCCATCCACGAGTCGCAGTCGCGCCTCTGGGAAAACACGGTCGGCCGCTCGCTCGGATTCTGGCTGCATCACCTGCCTGCGCTGAGGCAGATGTTATCGCCCGTCCTCGACGGCGTCGGCCTCGAGGACTTCTACCGGGCCATCAACAAGGTCGAACCGTCGCTCATCAGGACCGAGGCCGACGAAGTGACCTACAGCCTGCACGTGATACTCCGCTTCGAGCTCGAGGGCGCTCTCGTCTCGGGAGACCTTTCGGTGGACGACCTGCCTGGAGCCTGGAACGACGGCATGAAGCGGCTGCTCGGGGTCGTGCCGACCGACGATGCGCACGGTTGCCTCCAGGACATCCACTGGTCGATGGGTTCGTTCGGGTATTTCCCGAGCTACGCCCTGGGCAACCTCTACGGCGCGCAGTGGTGGGACGCGATGAAAGCCCAGGGGCTCGACCCGAAGTCGGCGGTCGAGCAAGGAAACCTCGGCTCTATCCTGTCGTGGCTGAGGACGAACATCCACAAGCCAGGCGCAATATACAAACCGGGTGAGCTCGTCGAGCACGTTACGGGTAATGCGCTCGACCCGTCGCACTTCGTGCGCTACCTGAACGACAAGTACGCCGGGGTGTATGGCTTCTGACCTCGCGCTAGCCGAGTCTATACGGCTCGCGGCCGCGGCCTCCGCGCTGTTCGCAGGATTGGCGATCTCCGCCGGCCTGCGGTCGATAGTGCCGCGTTTCCGGCGCGGGTTGCCGGGTGCCAAGCGCTTCTACGCCGCCATGGTTTCGGCGAGCGTAGCGGTCGCTGCTGGAACATGGGCATTCATCTCGGCGGCGCGGCGTGGAGCAGCACCCGGCCTGCTCGTCTGGTATGCGGTCGCTGCCCTGGCCTTCGGCCTGCTTGCCGGTCTTTTCCCGCGGGCAGCGGGCATTCCGTCAGTAGCCGTCGCGGCCTTGCTCGCGGGGGTGGCAGTCGCAGGGCTTGCCCCCTGGACGGCATGGACGGACGGATCGGAGGCCGCGCGGCTGGTCGCGTACTCCGTGACCGAGACGGGGGCGATGGTCACCGTGACGATCGCTGGCCCGCGCGGCACCCCGGTGGAGCGGGAACTGGAATTGCCGCCGGGCCTGGTCGAGCTCGAATTCGAGGTGGTGGAGCTGCGCGGCCCGCTTGCGCTGGCCTTCGGGGAGCGGCGTTTCCAGGCCACGGCGGTAATAGCGAACGGCAGCCGCATGCCAATAGGCGGGCACGGGGAGCCGCTGCTGTTCGCCGGGAGCGGCGATCCACTTGCCCGGTTCCTGGGCTGCGAAGCTGTAACGGTCCGCACCGTAGCCTTCGTGCCGGAGTTCCTGGCGGCGGCTTCGTTCGTCATGTCGCCGGGAGGCGGAATCTCGCTGTCCGGACTATAGCGTTTCTACGCACAGGTACCCTATTGCGCTTCATTTCACCTGTTGATATAGTCCTTCCCGTGGGCCGACGAAGTCCACGAGGAGCCGATCATGCCACGTATACCGTCGCGCAGGCAGCAGCATACCCATTCTGGCTCGATTGCCCGCACCCTCTTCACGCCCTCCTCGCTCAAGCCCGCCTCACCAAAGCCCTCCACGAAGAAATCCAAGCTCACGACGATGTGACGCCCCGGGCAACCGCGAATCGCGAAGCCGGCTGGTTGCAGCCGGTCTAAGCCGGTCCGCTTCGTCGAGACGGAACGGATGGCGCTCGGGCAAGCACGTACGATCAAAAGGCCACGTTACGCCGGCAGCCCTGCGACTTCATATTGTATGCTTGCAGCTGAGACTGGAATATTCAAGCGGGGATGGGGAGGTTCACGATGAGCAGCGTACTCGATGCACTCGCGGCGGCTCCGCGCCGGATATCCATGGAAGTGGTACCTCCTTCACGCGGCGGCGACCCCGACGGCGTCATAGCCTGCGTCGAGGCCCTAGCGCCTTTCGAGCCCGCGTTTGTCAGCGTGACCGACCATCCGGCCGGGCACGCGTGGGCGGAGCGGGACGGAGCCCCGGTCGCGGTGCCGATCCGCGGCAAGCCCGGTACGCTCGGGCTTTGCGTCGCCATACGCGAGAGGACCGGAGCGACGGTAGTTCCCCACCTTGTCTGCCTTGGGAGCGACCGGTTCAAAGCCGAGGACCAGCTGATAGACCTGCGCTACGCAGGTTTCACCGACGTGTTCGTGGTGCGCGGCGACGAACGTTTTTCGCCTTTCGCCAGCCCGGGCACGGGAACTGGCCCAGGCGCTCCGGGCGTGGCGGGTTACGGAAGCCTGTCGCAGGCGGTCGACCTCGTCCGCATAGTCGCCGCCATCAACCGAGGCGACTACCTGTCCGACGGCTCGAAAGGCTCGCCGGCGGGATTCTCCGTGGGCGTGGCTGCGTACCCGGAAAAGCATCCGGCCTCGCCCAACCCCGAGGCGGACCTCGCCTCGCTGCGTGAAAAGGTCCAAGCCGGCGCTTCGTGGATAGCGACGCAGATGGTGTTCGATGCAGGCCGCTACGCCGATTTCGTAGGTCGGGCCCGGGCCGCCGGCATCGAGGAGCCCATCATTCCAGGGCTCAAGCCGCTGGTAAGGGCCCGCTCGCTCGCCGGCGTGCCGGGCACCTTTTTCGTCGACGTGCCGCGGGCGCTGGTCGACGCGCTGACCGAGGCGCGCAGCCCGGCAGAGGAGCGACTCGCCGGCATCAGGTACGCGGCAGCTCTCGTGGGGCGCCTGTACGATGCGGGCGCTCCCTGCATCCACTTCTTTACCATGGGCAAGGCCCGGGACGCGGTGGAGACGCTCGAGGCTGTCTTCGGCGGCGCGAGCGGAGCAGCACGATGACCGGCCTGCCGGCGGTATTGCGCGAACGCGTTGTCATAGCCGATGGCGCGACCGGCAGCCTCCTTGACGTCATGCTCGGAGACGAACTGGCGGACAGGCGGGACCTGGTCGCCCTCGACCGGCCCGACATCGCTTCGCAGGTCATCCTGGCCTATATCGAAGCCGGCGCGGAGATAATCAAGACGGCGACGTTCAATGCCAATGCCCGTTCGATGAAGCGGTTCTTCTCCGCGGGGCTGCCTGGCCAAGGCCCTGCAACCGACCCGGAAACCTTGGCAAGGAGGCTCAACGAGGCTTCGGCGGGGATTGCCCGCGCGGCGGTCGACGTCGCGGTCGCCGCGGATGGCCGCCCTCGCTGGGTCGCGGGTTCCGTCGGACCGGGATCGGACGCGCCGAGCCTGGGCGGCTCGAGCTACGGCGAGCTGCGCGACTCGTACCTTCCGCAGATGCTGGGACTCATCGCCGGCGGCGCGGACCTGGTCCTGATCGAGACGGTGCAGGACCCCTTGCAGGCCAAGGCCGCGATCGGAGCGCTCGAGGAGGCAGGCCGCGTCTCGGGGCGAACCCTGCCTTTCATCGTCAGCGCGACTGTCGACGGCCGTGGCCGCATGCTCTCCGGAGCCGATGTCCGCGCCTTCGCCGCCATCATCGAGCCGTTCCAGCCTCTGGCCATAGGACTCAACTGCTCGGGCGGACCCGACGAGCTGGCCCCAGCCTGCGGCGCCCTCGCAGCGGTATCGAGCGCGCCCATCTGCATAATGCCCAACGCCGGCCTTCCGCGTTCATCGGGGGGCAAGGTGACCTGGCCACTCGACGCGGCAACTTTCGCGGCCAGGACGGGGGGCATGGCCAGGCGGCTAGGCGCGGCTATCGTCGGCGGTTGCTGCGGCACCGGGCCCGGCCACATCGCGGCCCTGGTCGGGATCATGGCCGGCGCGCCGGCGCCGGTCGCCCGCCCCGGCCGGATATTCGCCCTGGCATCGGCCTTCACTTCGATGCCGGTCGCCGGTTCGGGCAAGGCCGGGATCTTCGTGATCGACGAGAGATCGAACGCGGCGGGCAGCGCCGCGTTCAAGGCCATAGTCAAGGCGGGCGACTTCGAGGCTGCCGCCAGGTTCGTCGTCGACAGGGCGGCCAGGGGAGCGGACGCTGTCGACGTCTCGGTAGCCGGATCCGTCCGCGACGAACGCGCCGCGATGGTAGAAATCGTCTCGCGCGCCGCTTCGGTTATGGTCGCGGCCATCTCCATAGACTCGACCGATCCGGAGGTCATAGCGGCCGTCCTGCCGCTGGTCGGAGCCAGGCCGCTGGTGAATTCGGTCAACCTCGAGGATACGGGCAAGGCCGTTCGCCTTTTCGACCTGGCGCGTGGCTTCGGCGCGGCCGTTGTATGCCTGGCCATGGACGGGCTGGGACCGGCACGTGACCGGGCGACCAAGCTGTCCATCTGCCGCCGCCTTTACGAGCTGGCTCTGTCGAGGGGGCTCGCTCCGGAGGACCTCCTGTTCGATACCGCTACCTT
>PGXR01000162.1 GCA_002839245.1 Spirochaetae bacterium HGW-Spirochaetae-7
TGGTGACCGCCATCAGGGTGTATCCGTCCTCCGGCTGGGACACCACGTACTCCCAGCCTACGAGGCCGCCCGCGCCGGGCTTGTTCTCCACCACGAAGGTGGCGGGGGTATACTTTGCAGCCAGTTCCACGAATTTCCTGGCGGTGATGTCAAGCTGTCCGCCAGCCGCCGCATAGACGACGACGCGGATGGGCTTGGCCGGGAATGCCGCCGCCGCTTCCTTGGTTCCCTCGGCGTATAGCCCGAAGGTCATCAGGATCATGAGAATCGCGATCGTTGCTCTTTTCATCTGTTACTCCTTGATACGGTTACATCCATACGACTACATCATGCCGACGACGCGCTTTGCGGCGCGAAGGTAATTGGTATTGGGCATCGAGGCGATACCCAGGCCCTCTATGACCAGTTTCATGCCCGCGTAGTTTTCGCTCTCCACGCAGGCGGACTCTACGAGCGCGCCGTTGAACCATACCTGGGCGTATTCGCAGATGATGCCGTCGATGGTGAATCCGTATCGCATTTTTTCGACGGAGACCGCCGCCATGCCTGGGAACACCCTCGCCATCTCGATGAAGGACTCGATGGTATAGGAATCCTTGTCAAGCTTCATGTCGGATTTGAGATGCGAAAGGATGGTGGCCAGGTCGTCGCGCTTGACCGGGAACTGGAACTTGCCGCGGGGCTGGAATATCTCGTAGCCCTCGGGCGTCTCGCCGGTCTTCACCTTGATGTCCAGGAGACCGTCCCTGACCTTTACGTTCGCTTCGTTTGTCTTGGCGGACAGGAAATACGTCTCGGCTGGCATCCTGCGGGCCTGGAACAGGACGGTTTTCCCGTTCCACATCTTGTCCTTGACGATCTCTATCACGCCGTGCCCGAAAACCCGGAACTCCGCCCGGGGTATGATTTTGGCCGCGTCCTCAGCGCTGGTGGCGGCGTTCTTGGCGAAAACATCTGGCATTGACTACCTCCTTTGCCATGTATCGTTCGGTTTGACGATATGCAATCCCGAGCCGCGAGGCCCTTTGGAATGACAGTAAAGGTGTAACAGGCGAGCCGGTTATCGTCCAATAAAAGGTTTTTATCCAAGGTATAAGATATTTTATTTATAGGTAGGAAAAGTTCGATTCGCTACGGCCTTGTCGAGTACGAACTCGATGAAATCCGTCGATGCCTTTGAGCGCCTCTGCCTTTCCAGGGTAAGGAGGCAGAAGAACCTGGAAAGGTCGAGGCCGAGTACCGATATCGGGCACAGACTCCCCGCCGCCGCTTCCTGATGTACCGCCGAGCGGCAGAGGATGGTAACGCCGAGGCCATGCTCCACCAACTTTTTTATCGCTTCCGTATTGCCCATTTCAAGCCCGATTTCGAAGGCAAGCCCCAGTTGCCGAAATCGTTCCTCGACCTGTCTTCTGGTAAGGATGTTCCGCGGGGGCAGTATCATCGGCAGGCCGGCAAGATCCTCTATCCGTATCTCGCTACACCCGGACATGGGATGCGATGGCGGAAAAACCGCTACCAGGTCATCCTTGACCAGCAGGTGCTCGGTGAGCGCCCCCGCGGCCGCCCGCATCCGTTTCCTGCCCGCGAACCCCACCTCTATCTGGTTCGCGTACAGCATGCGCTCGACCTGGTAGTTGTTGTTGATGGTTAGCGAGAACGACATCCCCGGATGGATTGATTTTGCCTTTTCCATGAGCGACGGGACAAGGTGGACGCCAGGCAGGCTGCTTGCCCCGATCTTGACGACATGGTTGTCCTGCTCCTGGTTCCCCGGCAGGATTTTCTTCAATCCCTGGAAATTCCTGAGGAGCCTCTCGGCAAACGGCAGGATGGCCTTGCCGGCCTCCGACAGCTCTACTTTCTTGCCGTTTTTCTTGAAAAGCGGCACTTTGAGCTCGTTCTCGAGTTCGCGTATCTGCGCGCTGATCGCGGGCTGTGTATAGTTGAGCCGCTTGGCAGCCTCGCTGTAGCTTTTCAGTTCCGCTACCGTACAGAAAGCCTGAATTTTTATGGTATCCATTTGCGTTTCCCGTAGTTGCGATGTGTGCCGTGTCTCCGGTACCCGAGGAAATATAAGCCTATAGCTCCGAGCGTACAATACGTGGCAGCTTGCCGAGCCTGATAGCCTTGACAACATATTTTGGCCCGCGCGATCATGGGTCCAGCCTTGATCTTGACGGGAATGAATGAAATTGATCGAATTGCCTGGATTTCTCTGGCCGATTATCCTTGCCGCCGTACTCGGATGGCTAGGATGGAAACTTGCCGTACGTTTGCGGTTTCCGGCTCCCGCGATGCTGGGCTCAATGGTACTGGTGGGCATAGCCGTCTTGACGGGGAACCTCAGCCTCGACATCCCGGTCTGGTTCAGGGTGTTGATCCAATCGGTGGTCGGAGGCCATCTGGGACGCAGGATAGACCGAAAAGCATTTGGCTCGATAATGAAAATGATGCCAGCCATCGTTTTTACCTCAGCCTGGTATGTCGCGGTCACCACGGCTCTCGGCTTCCTTGTCGCCCGCTGGGCAGGCATCGATCTGGGGACGGCGTTCCTCGGTACCGCGCCCGGCGGCGTGGCCGAGATGACCGCGATGGCCATTACCTCCGGCGCGGATGTGGCTTTCGTGGCGACGCTGCAGGCGTTGCGAGTAATGGCCACGAATATCGCCATACCTTTCCTGGCCAAGCGCGGCGTCGATCCGCTGGTCGTGTCCGTGCGTGATGACAAGCCAGCGGCCGATGACAGGAACGAACTCCACTGGAGCCTCGGATTGTTTGCGAGCATAGCGGGTGGATCGATATTCACCTTGATCAACTTTCCCGCCGGCGGTGTCATCGGATCGATGCTTGTGATCGCGACGCTCCGGCTCGTTGGATTCCCGACGGGTCCTGTACCGAGGATTGTGCTCGAACTTGCATACATAGGACTCGGCATTTCCGTCGGAGTCAGCTTCGATTCACAGGCGCTGCTCCAGCTGAGAGCCTCACTTGGCATCCTCGCGCTGGCGACGTTCGGAACCCTGGCCAGCGGATTCGGCCTGGCCCTGTTCGTGCGCCGCATCATGCATCTTGACTACCGGACGGCAATGCTCGCCTGTTCTCCCGGGGGCCTGTCGACCATGGCGACTGTTGCCGAGGAGACGGGCGGCCAATCGCTCGTCGTCAGCCTGTTCCAGCTGGTAAGGATAATCTGGGTCATCCTCGCGATGCCGCTGTTCCTCCATTTTTTACGGTGAAGCGGGTAAAAAGTCATCGTCAACTTGTTTTCCTGGGACTGCATCGAATATGCTGAAATCGCCGAGTTCCAGCTCCTACAGGAAAGGAACACCATCGCATGAATAGTTCGCTGGTACTGGTGGCTGGATTCCTGTTTGCCACTGCGATTCTTGCAGGAATCCTTTTCATCTATCTGCTGGCAAGGAACATCGACTCGCGCAGCGCCAGTTTCATAGCTTTCCTCATGGGGGCAAGTTCCATGTGGGCTGCATTGAACGGCTTTGAGTACCTTGTTCCCGAGTTCAACCAAAAACTCCTCATGGCGAACCTCCAGTACATGGCCATAGCCGCGATACCGGTAATCTGGTATTCCTTCGGAAAATCCTACAACCAGGAGGAACGGACGGGTACCAGCGACAACCCGCGTTTGGCCATCTGGATAGTCCCGGCGATCACCGCCTTGCTGGTCTGGTTCGATCCTTCACTGGGCCTGGTGCGTGACAATTTGCACCTCGAACAGCAGGGTGGCTTCGTCATGATTGCCAAGGAATTCGGCCCTTGGTTCTGGTTCCACTCCTTGTATTCCTATGTTCTCATCATAGCCGGAACGGTATTCATCCTGAGAGGTGCCGGCGCGCGGGGATGGACAGGCAGGATGCAACAAGTCACCCTTCTGATCGGAGCGCTGCTGCCCACAGGAGCCAACCTGGTATATATCCTTGGCCTTTTCCCTTTAAAAACCGTCGATCCGACGCCGTTGGCATTCTCCATCACCGGCGCGCTGCTCGTGGTCAACCTGACAAGCTTCCGTTTCCTTGCCTTGGTCAGCGTAGCGCGCGCGGAGGCCATGGAAAACCTTCAGGACGCGCTGCTTGTTTTCGACCGCCATTCCATGTTGGCGTACGCGAACAAGGCCGCGAAGACGGCGCTCGATATACCATCTCTGGCGCTTGGGGACAAAATCCGCAAGCTAGGTCCGGTACTGACTTCACTCACCGATCTGGTCGACGGAGAGGAACGGGAGCTGGTACTTGCGGCATCGGCTGCTTTTCCCGGACCACGCAGCTATGTAGCCCGTGCCAGCGCTGTCGTCCAGGGCAAGCGCTCCGTCGGATTGGCCCTTCTCCTCCACGACATAACACGGAGGACCCAGGCGGAGAATGCGCTGAAGGAGCTGAACCAGCGGCTCGAGGACAGGATAAGCGAACGGACGAAGACCCTGGAAGAAACCAATACCCAGTTGACCCGGGAACTCGAGCACCGTACGCGTGCGGAACGCCAACTCACCTACAGCGCCCTGCATGACCCGCTGACAGCCTTGCCTAACCGTAGCCTTCTCCTGAGCAGGATCGAGCAGGCCATCGCGCGATACCGCCGGGATCCTGCCCAGGTTTTTGGTCTCCTATACATCGATTTCGATGGTTTCAAGGATGTAAACGACATCTACGGCCATGATGCTGGAGATACGTTCCTTTGCGAGGTTGCCGGTCGCCTCAGGCGATGCATGCGGGATGTCGATACGGTCGCGCGCCTGGGCGGAGACGAGTTCGTGGTGCTTCTGGATGGTTTGCGCAATCCTGACGAAATCGCCAACGCCGTCGAACGTGTAATGGAAGACCTCTCGGTACCGCTCCCGATCGGAAAGGATGCTGTCGTCCCTTCCGCCAGCATCGGAATCCTCGCCAGCCGCCCTGGAATTGGCGATGCGCAGGAAGTACTGCGAAACGCCGATATCGCAATGTACTGCGCAAAGAACCAGGGCAAGAATCGAAGCATCCATTTCGAGGATGACATGCTTGCCCAATTCGTGGAAAGGAACAGGCTGACGAATGACCTCCGCGCGGCCATACGGTCGAACGGAATAAGCCTTGCGTTCCAGCCGATAGTCCACCCCAATGGCAGGTCCGCCGGCTGGGAAGTCCTGGCCCGCTGGAAGCATCCGGTCCTGGGGCACATCGGGCCCGACCGGTTCATACGCATAGCGGAAGAATCCGGCCTCATCGTCCCCCTGGGAACATTCGTCTTCCTGGAAACGCTCAAGACGATCGTCAGCCTGCGGGACGCAGGGCTTATCGTCCCCGGAGCCCTTGAAAACGCACCGTTCTTTGCGGTCAACGTTTCAGCCATCCAGCTTGCCCAGCCGGATTTTGCCGAGCTCGTGCTCTCAAGCATCGACCGTTTTTCGCTCCCTCGCTCGGTGCTTCACCTCGAGATAACCGAAAGCGCCATCATCACGAATCGCGAAGCTGCCATCGCCATTCTCGACCGGCTTTCGGCGGACGGTATTTCCATCAAGCTGGATGATTTCGGGACGGGTTACTCGTCTCTTGGGTATCTCGACCGCATACCGGTGGACACCGTCAAGGTAGACCGCAGTTTCATCATCCGGATGGATAGCAAAGACCCCGACATCCACGACTCCGCCAACCTGGTCAAGGGAATAATTTCGCTCAGCCACGAGCTCGGCAAAACGGTCATTGCCGAAGGAGTGGAAACGCCGGAGCAGGTGGAGAAGCTCGTCGACTTCGGCTGTGATCTCATCCAGGGTTATTACTTCGGCAAGCCGATGGACACAGAAGCCCTGACAGCCTCCCTGCGCACCGGTCCGGCATCGGGCGCCGGCTTTTAGACATCCAGCTGTAAGGCTCGCAGGATAGCGGGAGTCGCCTTCCGGTCGCGCACTTCGTGTGCGCTCCCTCCAGGCCGCCTCGGATGCTCTCGGCACATCCTGTGCCTTGCGCTCGCTGGCTCGCGACGCATCCTCGGTTCGACTCCCGCAGTTTAAATAGAACAGCGACCGATCAGGGTGATCAGTCGCTGTTTAATGGAGGTGGCGGGAGTCGCCCCTACGCGTCGGCGCCATCCTGGCGCCTCGCTCCGGGCCGGGGTGCTCGCTTCCGCGGCCATCCATGGCCGCTCATCCTCGCTACCGCTCGGCGCTCGCACCCGTTCGACTCCCGCCACCTCCTTATCAAAAACCTAACCCCGCCATAAGGCGGGGCTAGGTTTTTTGGAGGTGGCGGGAGTCGAACCCGCGTCCTGCAACGCGGAAGGTAGGCTTCTACAGGTTTAGGCGGCCATTCAAGTTGTCGGGGGGCGGGCGGCGGGCCGCCGCGCTTTCGCCTCCGTATCCCGCTTGGTGTCCCCCCCGTCCCGCGGGCGTGGCGGGGGGTAAGCCTTGGTCGGGTTGCAGACCGTACGCGGCGCTCAAGGCGGGGCACCGCGGGGTCCGTCGCTATCGGCGCTTACGCGGCGAGAGCGAGATTGCCGTTGTTGTTGGCAATTGAAAGT
>PGXR01000163.1 GCA_002839245.1 Spirochaetae bacterium HGW-Spirochaetae-7
GTTGTCCTCATCATAATATCGGGAAAGAAGGAACTCGAGCACCTGTTCGCGGAACTGGAATGGACGACGATATTCTTCTTCATAGGCCTCTTCATGCTCGTCGGGGGGCTCGTGGAAGTCGGCGTGATGGCCAAGGCGTCGGCCTGGCTGATAGGCGCGACGGCGGGGCACCTGCGGCTGACCCAGTTCGTCGTGCTGTGGTTTTCCGGCATACTGTCGGCCATCGTTGACAACATACCCTTCGTGGCGACGATGATACCGCTCATCAAAGACATGGGGGCGCAGCTCGGGCCGGCGGCGGTCGAGCCGCTGTGGTGGACCCTGGCGCTCGGCGCCTGCCTGGGCGGCAACGGAACGCTCATCGGCGCGTCCGCCAACGTCGTCTCGGCCGGCCTTTCGGCCAAGAGCGGCCATCCAATCAGCTTCTGGGATTTCACCAAGTACGGCGTCATTTTTACGATCATGTCGCTGCTCGTCTCGACTCTGTACGTCTTCATCCGCTATTGAGCCCGAGCCGGTCTGCACGCGGGGAACAACGGTCCCAATGGGGTTCAGCCAAGCCCGATGGAGCGATCAGGCGCTGTAGACGACGTATTCGGAGAAAATATCCAGTCCAGCGGCGTTGCGCCCCGGGAATAATGGACCTATAATGGAAACATCCAGATAATTTGGGAGGTACCCGTGCGCTTGAACAAAATTCCGGTATTTTGTGCCATGGCAGCATTGCTGGCGATCTCATGCGCCACCGCTCCGCCGCCTGTCGTAGTCGATACGGCACCGAAGCCAGAGACCGAAATGGCCAAGGCGACGGAACGACGAGCATACGTCAAGGACAATGGGCTGGAAGCTTATGCCCCCGACAGCTTCAAGAAGGCCGAGGACAATTACACTGCCGCAGGAAAAGTCTATGGGACTGACAACGCCAAGGCCAAGGAGCTTCTTGACTTGGCCCTGCCGCTGTACGAGCAGACGGTGACCGACGGCTTTACGAAAAAGGTGGCTGAAAAGAAGGCTGTCGCAGACAGCTCGAAATCCAAGGCCGACGAGCAGAAAGCGAAGGTTGCCGCCAAGGACAGCTACGCCGCCGCCGAAGCCGCCTACGCAAAGGCAGTAGCCGACGCCGCCGCCGGGCAATACGCATCGTCGGTCGCTTCGTACCAGGAAGCGGCAAAGAAGTACGAAGAGGCAGCCTCGATAGCCGCCGCCGCCCGGACCCAGGCGCAGACAGCCCTCGACAGCGCCAACGCTTCGATCCAGTCGACCGCAGACCGCCTGAAGGCGATCGATACTGAAATGGCCGCCGGGCAAGGAGGCACACCATGAGGCACGCGTACAAGAGCTGGCTCATCCTGGGAGTATTCCTGCTGCTGGGCGCCGTAGCATCGTTCGGCCAGAATTCCCTGACGGACAATCCCAATTACCGCAAGGCTCTCGACCTTCAGCGCATGGCGAAGCAGTACTATGATTCGGGTGACTATCAGAAATCCATGGAAACCTCGCAGCAGGCGGAAGAGTTGTCCAAGGTAGCGCTCGCAGAATCGGAAAAGCAGCGCATGCGGTGGATGGCGAACAGCTACAAGAATCGCGCCTCCGAGCGCATCGCGTTCGGCGAGAAAAACCGTGCGGTAACCCGCTATCCCGATGTATGGACTCAGGCGAAGGCCTCGTACGAAATCGCCCAGAAGACTTTCCTTGCCGAAGAGTACCAGGCCAGCGTCGATGCAAGCAGGAAGGTGATGGAGTTGATGGCCGGCGTAGAGCCCGAACAAAAGGCGGCAGCCGCGCCGGCTCCTGCCCCGGCCCCGAAACCGGTCGCGTCAAAGGTACTGCCCTCTATATACGAGGTGCGCCTTATCGAATCGAGGCGGGACTGCTTCTGGCGAATAGCTGAATACCCGTTCGTGTACGGCGATCCCTGGAAATGGCGCCTCCTCTACGAGGCGAACAAGGACATGATCCCCGACCCGAACGATCCCGACCTGATACTGCCCGGCATGCTGATGAAGATCCCGAGCGCTTCAGGCGAAGTACGCGAAGGGACCTGGGTCCCCGTACCGTAGACTATTGCCGCCGCGCCGGGTATCGCCCGGCGCGGCTCTGCAACGAAGCACGTCACGGATGCCGCGCTCCTGTTGCGCGCCTGTCTATCGCTTCTTCGGATGCGCTATCAGGTCAGCGAGGTACGGTTTCTTCTTCAAGTCGCCTACCAGGCCGTCCTGCCGCTGCTTGTTGACGTAATCTGGACTCTGGAAGCTGTACGTGTAGTTCGTGTGGATGTCGTATGTCCCGTTCATCAGCGCGAAGGAGTCCTCGGTCATCACGAGTTCCTCGTCGGTGGGAATGACGTAGACCTTGACGGGGCTGTCCGGCGTGCTTATTTCAAGCTCCGCGTTGCGGCATTTGGCCTTGGCGTTGCGATCCGGATCCACCTTGATTCCCATGTTCTCGAGCCCCAGGGTCGCCAGGTGTCTGGTAACTGGCCCCATCTCGCCGACGCCGGCGGTGAAGACTATCGCATCCACGCGGCCGAGCGCCGCGGAATATGCTCCGATATACTTCTTGATGCGGTACCCTTCGAGCGCCTGGGCGGCAATGGCGATCTTGTCGCCGGCCTCGGCAGCGTTCTCGATGTCGCGCCTGTCCGACCAGCGCCCGGTGATGCCCAAGACGCCCGACTGCTTGTTGAGCGCCTTCTCGACGTCGTCGGCGCTGAGGCCAGCCTTCCGCATCATGTGGAAGATGATGCCTGGGTCGATGTCGCCCGAGCGGGTACCCATCACGAGACCTTCGAGCGGGGTCATGCCCATCGACGTGTCGTAGGAACAACCGTCCTTTATGGCGTTTATCGACGAGCCGTTGCCGATGTGGGCGATGATCAGGTTCGTTTCGAAGGGATCCTTGCCCAGGAGCACGGCGGCCCGCTTGGCGGTATAGAGGAAGCTAGTGCCATGGAAGCCGTAACGGCGAACCTGGAATTTCTCGTACCATTCATGCGGAAGCGCGTACAGGTAGCTGGTGTCGGGCATGGTCTGGTGCCAGGCGGTATCCATGATGGCGCACTGCGGCACCCCGGGGAGCACGGCCTCGGCGGCCTCGACGCCCATGATGTTGGCAGGGTTGTGAAGCGGCGCCAGCGCGATGAGGTCCTTGAAGGTGGACAGGGATTCGTCGTCGATAAGCACGGAACGGGCGAACTGCATGCCGCCGTGGACCATGCGGTGGCCAACGACGCTGATGTCCTTCATAGACTTTACGACGCCATGCTGAGGATCGGTAATGGTCCTGAGGATGAGCTCGATCGCGACGATGTGGTTCGGGCACTCGTGCTTCAGCCCGAAGTCGGCGAAGCCGGTAGTCTTCTGGCTGATGATCGAGCCTTCCTGCCCGACGCGCTCGACGATGCCGCTGGCGAGGACGTTCTTCTGCTCCCAGTCGTAGACCTGATATTTTACGGAAGAGCTTCCGCAGTTGAGGGTGAGAATGACCATGGGTTCTCCTTGTCGTGGTTTAAGTATCCATTGTAACCGAACGAGGCGGTATCAACAAGCCGCGCCTCGAACCCGGGTCAGTTGGCGAGCATGACCTGGAGGATCTGGAGTACGGGAAAGATGATGCACACGATGATGAAGACGACGTCGAGTATCAGCATCGTGCGCTCGCTGCGCTCGACCTTGACTATCTCGTAGACGTTCTGCAGCGCGTCCAGGCGGCGCTCGACCGACCTGGTCCAGCCCGAGGTGTTGAAGATGCCGCAGATGTGCTCGTATACCGTGCCAAGGAAATAGTCGCCTATGATCTTGGCGCTGTTCTCGAGGTTTTCGAGGATGAAAAGGGCGTCGAGGCGGAGCGCCTGGATATTGCTGAACTTCTTGCGCAGGGCGCCCGTCTTGAGTTTCTTGCTTTTGCGGGCGATGGCGTTGACGTCGTTCTCCGCCTCGTCGAGCCACTTGTCGAGGAGCTTGTCCAGGGTGCGCAGCTCGAGGTACTGGTAGTTCGCCAGTTCGCATATGAGGAGGACGTCCTCGTAGTCGCGGTCCGAATCAATGATGATGCAGCGATCCATGTCGAAGACGGCAAGGTCCCGGCCGGAATACGAGAACGGGTTGCTCATCGCCTTGCGGATCTGCGATTCATGCAGCGGATAGTCGTACGGTTCTCCCGACAGCAGTGTCGTCAGCGTACGCTCGTTGTCGCGCATGAACTGGAAGGGTTCGACGCCGACGTCGGCGAAGCAGTAGGCGAGGTAGCTTTCCGACTCGGGATCGGCGCGCGGATGGGACACCGCGGGAAGGACCTGCTCAAGCACCGCGCGGTACCGCTCGTCGACGTACGAGTCGAGGTCCCGTATCGTGTTTGACACGGGCTTCGACTCGATGCCGTGCAGGTCCTCGAGAGTGGAATTGACCTTGAGCCTGACTATTACCGACAGGACACCTTCGTCGTAAAGGCGCGCGGAAGCGGCGAAACCTTCTATGGAATCCTCGCTGTACAGCTTCTTGAGACCCGAACGCAGGTCCACGCACAGAGGGGTCGGCATAGTCAGCGAGGAGGGCGTATCACGGCGCCTGGCCAGGCGCATGCCGGGAATGCCCGGCAACAGCGCTGCGGCCTTTGTGAGGTCGATGGAGCGGCCGATATCGTAGAACGCGAGCCTGACTATCTCTACGGCGTACACGGAGCTCACCTGCCGGCCTCGACCCGGGCGACGACCTTGTTAAGCACCTGAAGCACGAGCACGCTTCCCTGGGGCACGACATACGGCATCGTAAAGAGCCTCCCTGGGTGATCCACCGAAATGAGCGGCACGCGGGGGCCAGTCGGCGGTTCGGTATAGAGTACCGAGCGAAGCGGGTACGGGTACTCGGGCAGGCTCTGGGAAAAGAGGCCCGAAGCCATGCCTTCGGCCGCGGCAGGTGCCCCGAAGACGATGGTGACTGCCTCGGACGGGTCGATGAGGGCCCCTGGATCGGATAGCTGCGCTACTACGGTGCCCGGGCGCTCTCGACCTTCGGGGCCACGCACGGTGAACTGGAAAGCAATGCCTGACTTCTCTATCTGAAGCGCGGCTTCCTGGAGAGACAGTCCGACCAGGTCAGGCACCTTGACCTTGGCCTTTTCGGGACCGCGGGACACTACGAAGGTGAGCTGGGTCGGTCCCGACAGGTCGACGTTGGGCGCGGGCGATTGCTCGAGTATGGTGCCCGCGGGGCTCTTGTCGTAGATGTAGACCGGCGGCTCGCGCACGGTGATGAGCTGGCGGGTGGAGCCGAAGACCGTCTGCAGGTGGATCTTCACCTCGTCGACGGTCTGGCCGACGTAGTCGCCGACCTTGTCCTGGGCCGCGCCCCTGGATACGACAAGCGCGATGCGCCTGCCGGCCTTGACGATGGCGCCTGGCGACGGATCCTGTTCGAGTATCCTGCCCCTGCTTTCGGGATCGTTTGAGAAACGCAGCGATACCCGGGGGTAGAGTTCCTTCTCCTGTAGCTTGATGAGCGCTGATGACAGCTCCAGATCGATGACATCGGGCACGAGGGTCTGCTCCTGGCCGCGCAGGGCGAGGAAAAACGCGATGAGCCCCGACAGGCCCATGAGGATCACCAATGAAACGAGAGCGAGGATGGCGGTACGGAAATGCCGAGGATCGATATCGTCAAGTTTCCTGAAATCAAAAAAAGAGCGAAAATTCATGCGTGACTCCCGTGCAGGTCGATACGGCGGTGGACGATCAGGGCATTTGGAGACGCGAACCGACTAGTCCGCGAGCGCCATTCACGAAGTCCTTGAAGTCCATGGCCTTCCTGCCGCGCAGCTGCAGACGCGTAAGCGCGAGTTGTCCCTCTCCCGTTTGTACCATTATACCCCGTGACTTGTCTACCGAAATGATGGTTCCAGGCATGGCTCCGCTCTCCTCGCCGGGGTACGGCTTGACGGCAATCAAAGCCAGCCGTTCCCCTGAAAGGCCCGTATGGACGCCCGGCCAGGGATGGAAGGCCCTGGCCTTCGCATCGAGCTCGACGGCGGAGGCGCACCAGTCGACCAGGCCGTCGTCCTTGGAGATGGCCACGCTCCAGGTGGCGGCCGCCTCGTCCTGCGGCTCACCCCGGTCCGTGCCGGAGGCAATGGCTTCGATCGCCTGGACCAGAAGCCCGGCGCCGACGGTCGCGGACAACGCCGACAGGCTCTCAGTCGTTTCGCTGCCGTCGAGGGCTATTTCCCGCCTGAACAGCACGTCGCCCGAGTCCATCTTTTGGGCTAGTCGCTGGATGCTGACGCCGGTGACCAGGTCCCTGTTCATGATGGCGTAGGGTATGGGGGCGCAGCCGCGCCAGCGCGGCAGAAGCGACGGGTGGGCGTTGATGCCGCCCCGGGGAAACAACGCCATGAATTTCGGCCCGAATATTGTGCCGTAGGCGAATACTACCAGAAGATCAGGCCGCAACGCGGCGACCGCTTCACGTTCGGCGGGTCCGAGCCGCACGGGAGCGA